>JBPCWJ010000041.1:0-4299 GCA_051009635.1 Rhizobiaceae bacterium | reverse complement strand
GCGCTGGAACTCATCACATTCTTTATGCTGTTACCATCTTGCGCGCGGATTGCCGCAATCACATGCTCCGATGCAATTGTGCTGGCACCAATCAAACCCCAATGCATGGTTCCTCCTGCATTTTTATTGGATCGTTCCAAATTATTTGATTGACGAATATTGGACCGATCCAAGATTGTCAATATCCTTTGCTGAAATATCGAGGACGTTGCACATATTTCAAAATGCTGACCTTCAAACGGACAGGAAGGCAGGTCAGCAATTAAAGAAAGGGAAACTCGCCAAATCACACCGCTTGTTGTTGGAAGCGAATGGTCGGCATTTATGTAAGAAAATCTTACTTTACGTTAAAGATTATATTCCTTTTTGTAAGTTGTTATCCAGGTTATAACCTGAAAATGACGAATTTCAGAAAAGTCCGGTAGTGCAGGTGGAACCGCAATCAAAAGCATTGCAGGTGAAGGTCAATCGTGGATCGAAGACGGATAGCCGTTTCGAGACGTTTCAGGTGCCTGCCCAAGAAAATCAAACCGTGCTGGATGTAGTATCATGGATCCAGCAATATGCTGACCCGACCTTGAGTTACAGGTTTTCCTGCCGGGTCGGCATGTGCGGAAGTTGCGCCATGATGGTCAATGGCGAACCGCGCTGGACCTGCCGTACCCATGTGAAAAAAGTGGTGGAAGCGGGCCATCTCACAATAGAGCCGCTTCGGAACCTGCCGTTGATAAAGGATCTGACGGTGGATATGGATCCGTTTTTCGAAAAATGGGTGGATGCTGAAGGGCTGCACCACCCTTCGAAGACCCGCAATGATCCGATTGAAAAAATTGACCCTGAGGGTGAACAACGACTGACAGCCAATGCCGGGATAGAATGTATCAACTGTGCAGTCTGTTATGCATCCTGTGATACAGTGGCAGGAAATCCCGATTATCTCGGTCCCGCCGCCCTGCAACGGGCATGGACACTTTATAATGACACGAAGGATGCAGGCAAGCCGGCCTTGCTTGATGCGGTGTCCCGCGCAGGCGGATGTCATTCCTGCCATTCAATGGGTAGTTGCACCCATTATTGTCCAAACGAGTTGGACCCGATGCGCGCGATTGCAGGTCTCAAACGGGCGACGGCCAGATCCTTCTTCAAGCGAGGTCAATAATGCCGGGTTTACGACTTTACATGCTGCAGCGGATTTCCGCATTGATCATGATCCCCCTGGTTCTCGGGCACATCGCAGTCATGATTTATGCAGCACAGGGCGGCTTGAGTGCTGCCGAGATCCTCGGGCGAGCGCAAGGTTCTTTCTTCTGGTTTCTGTTCTATGGAACATTTGTCTTGTCTGTTTCGATCCATGCCGCCATTGGCCTGCGGGTCATCTTGTTTGAATGGCTGGATATCAGGGATTTGAAACTGGAAGTCCTGTCCTGGGGCATCTGCCTCGGCCTGTTTATCCTGGGAGGGCGCGCCGTACTGGCCGTGACATGGTCATGATCCGCCCGGCCCGTGCGCACCCGCTTTGGCTGGCCTATATCCTGCACCGGATATCCGGAATTATCCTGGCGCTTTTCCTGCCGGTACATTTCTGGGTGTTGTCATGGGCACTGACTGACCCTGCCCGGCTGGATGGTTTTTTGAGTTTTGCAGAACTGCCGGTGGTCAAATTTGCCGAGTTCGGTTTGGTGTTTCTGTTGGCGGTTCACGCCTTTGGAGGCATGCGCTTGATGGCAATGGAATGGCTGCCATGGTCGGCACCGCAAAAGACATTGGCAGCAGGCGCTGTTGGAGTCTCACTGTTCATCTCGGGCATATTCTTTCTAAGGGTAATTTGAGATGGTGACTGTAAGCGACATTGATCGTCATGATACCGATATCCTGATTTTGGGAACCGGTGGCGCTGGACTGTTTGCTGCTCTTCACGCCCAACAAGCGGCCCCTGAGGGGACAAAAATCACCATTGCCGTGAAAGGTCTTGTGGGCAAATGCGGTTGCACGCGCATGGTACAGGGCGGCTACAACGTGGCTCTCAGTGGTGGCGATACAGTCGAGCGCCATTTCATGGATACGATCACCGGCGGCAAATGGCTGCCCAATCAGGATATGGCCTGGCGCCTCTGCGAGCAGGCGGTCGTGCGTATCCGTGAACTGGAAAACGAGATTGGTTGCTTCTTCGACCGCAATCCCGATGGAACCCTGCACCAAAAAGCCTTTGCCGGTCAGACAGCAGATCGCACCGTCCATAAGGGAGACCTGACCGGCATCGAGATCATCAACCGGTTGATGGAGCAGGTTCTTGCGCGTCCGGTAGAGAAACTACAAGAACATCGCGCCGTTGGACTTGTGCCTACCAAGGACGGTTCGGCCCTGGCAGGCGTGTTGATGATCGATATGCGCAAGGGAACCTTCAGGTTTGTGCGCGCAAAGACGGTCCTTATGGCCACTGGTGGCGGGCCGACCATGTACAAATATCACACACCATCCGGCGACAAGACCATGGACGGGCTTGCCATGGCTCTACGGGCAGGTCTGCCGCTTCGCGACATGGAGATGGTCCAGTTCCACCCGACCGGCCTGCTGGCTGGTGAACTTACAAGAATGACCGGTACTGTTCTTGAGGAAGGTTTGCGGGGCGCTGGCGGACAATTGGTCAATCATGCCGGTGCCCGTTTCATGTTTGACTATGATGAGAAGGGCGAGCGGGCAACCCGCGATGTTGTGAGCCGAGCCATCTATTCGGAAATGGGCAAGAATAACGATCCCGATCAGGAGGGCGTATTCATTTCCATGGCGCATCTCGGTCCGGAAAATGTTCGCAAAAAATTCAAGGGCATGGTCAAGCGATGTGAAGATTGCGGTTTTGATCTTGCAGCGGGCTTGGTGGAAGTGGTTCCCACCGCGCATTATTTCATGGGTGGTGTTGTCGTTGATATCGACACAAGGACCGTGCTTGAGGGCCTTTACGTGGCCGGTGAGGATGCTGGCGGGGCGCATGGATCCAACCGCTTGGGTGGCAATGGAGTGGCGAACTCGACCGTCTATGGCGGTATCGCCGGTGAAGTGATGGGTGCCGATATCGCAAATATGTCCAGTCTGCGTGAGCCTGATGAGGATATTCTGGCCGCTGAACTTGAGCGGGCGAACCATCCGCTTGACCGGGAACCCGGTCCGATCATGCCGCTTCGCTACAAACTGCAAGATGTGATGTGGGATGATGTTGGTGTAATACGCACTGCATCAGGCATGAAACGGGGGCTGAAGGAAGTTGACAAAATTTCCGCTGAACTAATGGAAACAGGTGTGGCACCAGACAATCTGGCATTCAATCTTACCTGGCACGACTGGCTGAACATGCGTTCGCTTTGTGACATTTCCGAAGTGATTGCCAAGGCCGGTATGGAGCGTGAAAATTCACGGGGCGCGCATTACCGGGAGGATTTCCCTGAGGCCGGCAAAATGGAAGACAGCTATTTTACTGTCGCACAATGCAAAAATGACAAGATTGATGTGACGCGGGAAGAAGTTCAATTTACCATCGTAAAACCCGGTGAAACAATTCTGCCGGAAGGCGAACCCGAAACATTGGTGGCAGCACAATGATCCCGATTGACCTGATACAGAAAACTGCCGAAACGCTGATGGACAAGGCAGCCATAGAAATCCCGCAGGACTATCTCGACGGGCTGAAAGCTGCTGCCGAGACCGAGGATGGCGATCTATCCTCCTTCGTTCTTCAGGCAATGCTTGAAAATTACGAGGCGGCAAAGGAGGATCGCCGCGCGATGTGCGGCGATACCGGTGTGCCTCGCTGGTATGTCAAAATGGGCAACGAAACCCAGATAGAGGGCGGTCCGATCGCGCTGGAGGCGGCACTTCGCAGGGCAACGGCAAATGCAACCAATGGCGTGCCATTACGGCCCAACCGCGTTCACCCGCTCTGGCGAACCGATCATGACAATAATGTCGGTATCGGCGCACCGGAAATCGAATATGGCTATGAACCCGGCGGCGAGTGGATTGATCTGATTACCGTGCACAAGGGCGGATTGTTTGGCACCGATTACCGGATGCTGTTTCCCTCAGACGGGATTGAGGGGATCAAGCGGTTTTATCTTGATAGCCTGATGGCATTCGGTAAACGCGGCCTTGCCTGCCAACCCTCAATCATCGGGATCGGATTGGGCGGTTCGAAGGATACCTGCATGGTGCTTGGCAAACGCGCATCTGTTCTGCGGGTCGTCGGTAGCCGCAACTCCGATCCGAAAATTGCCGAACTCGAAGATGAGCTGAAAGAGCTCGGTAATT
>JBPCWJ010000040.1:0-4550 GCA_051009635.1 Rhizobiaceae bacterium | reverse complement strand
GGGTACATCGATTGCATACTATATTTTCAGAAGTTTTTTATCGGCATTCATTTGCGCAATTCCGCCAACATTGACCTCGCTTTGGTCGCTGGGTCTGTTTGGTTATTTGCAGGTGCCGATCACATATCTGACGACCGTATTGCCGACCCTGGCTCTGATCCTGGCATTTGCAGACGGAATTGTACTCTATTTCCGATGGCAATCTTCCAATGCGGATTCTCCGGATCTGGATATTAATTTGTTGCGGGCGATCCGGGATGTCGGGCCGGCCTCCGCGCTGACATCCATCACAACGGTGTTGGCATTTCTGTCATTTTCCTTTGCGTCTGGAACAGCGTTGAAGGAATTCTCCGCCTTGGGAATGGCTGTGGTTTCTATGGCCTTCTTTGCGGTGATTATTGGGCTTCCACTGGCCATCCATTGGGCTATTGTTCTTGGCATTGTGAAGCCTGGTAAAGTCCGCAAGCCTGCATTTCAAGGGATTGGCGAGCGGCTTTTTGGAATTGTGATTCCACGATCGGGCGCAATTTCCATTGCCGCGATTGTCATGGTGCTTGCCCTCGGGATAGTGCACTTTTTCGTCACTCCGGAATTCAGGATCACGGACTACCTTCCAAAAAATTCAGAAACCCGTAATGCGGAAGAATTGACAAATTCGGTTGCCGGTGGTCGTTCGCCGATCTTTGTGTCCTTGCCGAAGGCGAAAGATGGACCGGCATTGACTGATGCAAATCTGGAACGCCTGCGTCTTGTACAGGATTTGCTGGCCGATATTTATGGCCGGGACAGGGTGTTCTCATTGGCCGAGATTGCCGAGAGGCTGGAGACTGACCAGGCAAAGGAAAGGCTTTCAGAACAGATTGAAACAGCATTGTCTGAAACGCGATCCACATTTGTTTCGCGCGACGGCAAGAACATGCTCGTAACCGTCTACATTCCTTCCGACCAGGCAATTGCGCAAACGCTGGAACAGATTTCGCAGACACGGGACAGGCTGGCGGCAACCGGTTGGGCCGACGAGGCAGTTGTCACCGGTTTTGATGTGTTGATGGCTGACGAATTTACCCGTCTCGTCGAACAATTGCGAACAAGCCTGTTACTGGCGATTTTTTTAGGGGTCATGATCATCGGGATTGCCACGCGATCGCCCGTGCTGACCGCCGCCGCAATTACGCCGAATCTGCTACCCATTTTGGCCGTGGAACTGGTTGTGTGGTTGAAAGGCGGCACAGTTAATCTATCTGAGGTAATTGCGCTGACAATTTCATTTGGAATTGCCATCGACAATGCAGTTCATGTCATCAATTTTTATAATCGGGAGATCAAGGCCGGTAGAACGGTTGAGGATGCAGTTTCAGGCGCTGTCAAGGAAGTGGCTCCGGCACTTGCGGCGTCTACCGCAATTTTATGTGCATCCTGCCTGGTGACCCAGATGAGTATTTTGCCCGTCGTGCCTGTATTGGGAAGATTGATGATTGCCACACTTTTATTTGCCTATATTGCCAATCTGCTGATATTGCCGGCAAATATCTTGTCGATAAACCGCTTGCTCAACCGAAGTAGTGGCCATCGTGCAGAGAAACGTGGCGAAAGCTGAAGAAATTCCGTGTCAGAGGATATTGTTTTTATGAAGTACAGTCTTAACACGTTACGCCAAACCAGATTGGCTAAGCTTGCCGGACTTGTGATCGCTGGATTGCTTGCGTTCGGACCGGGTGCAGCATTGGCGGATGCCGGCCAGTTTTTGAAGTCTTTGGAGGGCGGCTGGCGCGGAAGCGGAGTAGCGAAATTGCCGGGGCGAGAGACCGAGGAGCGTATCTCCTGCCGGGTCAACAATGCCTATAGTAATTCGTCGAATGAATTGTCCGTAAACGGCACCTGCGCAACCACGCAGTTCAAGAGTTCTGTCCAGGGCAAGCTTAATCATGATGGTAATGATGTGACCGGTGCGTTGATGGGATCTTTTGATGGGGCCCGCATGACAAAATCGACCGGAACCGTAAAGGGAAACCAGCTTGTGGTTTCTGCAAATTTTGTTGACAATGCTACCGGTGCATTATGGCGCAGCCGCCAGATCGTGCGCACAACGGGCAAGGGATTTTCGGCGGACTTCTACACTTACGAAAATGCCAGCGGCAAATATGTGAAATCTGGAAGCATCAAGTTTTCCAGCAAATAGGGCGGGCTGATCAGGGCGGGTGATATCCATGCCGATCAGATGTGGGTATGACCAATACGGCGATTTACTATGACGGCCATGTCGACCCGGACCGGGAACGGTTCACGAAATTCAGGAATCTGCCGCGCGACCATCCCGTCAACATGCTCAATCTTGTCCGATTGAATGAAACCGCGACCTATGATGATGGCACCATGATCACGGGGCGGGAGGCCTATGCTGCCTATGCCCGCGCGAGCGCCCCGATTTTCCAGAAACTTGGTGGCAAAATTATCTGGTCGGGGAATTTCGAATTGATGCTGATCGGGCCGGAAGAGGCCTATTGGGACTTATGTTTTGTTGCTGAATATCCTTCCGGTGAATCGTTTATTTCGATGATTCGTGATCCCGAATATCGCGAAGCTGTCAAACATCGCCAGGTTGCCGTGGCAGATTCGCGTCTGATACGGCTCAAGCCGAATGAGCCACGCGGAATGTTTGGCTAATCATCTTCACTCAAATAATCTTCGTCCAGTTTTCCAACGGTTCGCGTCTTGTCACAAGGTTGTTGACCGGCGCTTCAGTCTTTGCATGGCCGATTGCAACGCCGCAAAACAGCATGAGTTCCGGTTCCACATCGCAGAAATTCGAAACCGTTTCGGGATAGGCTGCCCAGCATTCCTGTGGACAGGTTGAGAGCCCGGCTTCTTGTGCCAACAGCATGAAGCTCTGCAGGAACATGCCCAGATCCGACCATTGCGGCGGGCCCATGATGCGATCGACAAAGCAGAAGATTGCCGCAGGCGCGCCGAAAAACCGGTAATTGTTCGAGAACCATTTCAATCTTTCCGCACGATGTTCGCGCGAAATGCCCAGCAAGCCATACATGGCTTCACCCACTTCAAATCTCGAGGTCCGGAATGGTTCCTTCAATTTGGGCGGATAGACGCGATATTGCGGCGTCTCGGTATTTTCGAGTGGATTATCCGATAGTTTTGATTCCATCAGCGAGCGGAAGCGATCCATCGTCCCGCCATTGATGACCGCAATTCGCCAAGGCTGGACATTGCCACCCGACGGTGCGCGGGAAGCCTTTTCCAGCAATTCGAGAATCATTGAAGTCTCGACAGGCGTATTTTTGAAAGCTCGGATGGATTTTCGCCTCGCCATCGCCTCGCTTACCGAAATTGTCAATTCCTGGCTCCTTGAATATTGGGAAATCTGCGATGAGTATTGGGTTGTCACTTAACTGTCATAATAAAATGCTTGCGTTTATGCCGTAAACAGCGCAGTGAAGTAGTGTTCGGGCAAATTGCGAACACGAAGACAACTAGGAATACCAAGACCACCAAGAGTACAGACAGTTCTATCTTTCTGTTTTTGCAGGGAAATTTGAATTATCTGAATTTAATACCGGCGCACGGACGCGCGAAAAGTCCGGGTGATTTGATAAATTGGCGCTTGCGTTCTTGTTTCAAATTGCTGGTTTCTGACTTTCTTCGACAAATAGCACTGCCTGTACGGGTCAGTTTGACCCGCTTTTGTTGCTGCCATCAGGTAGCGACGCCTAAGATCGAGGAAAGGAATGATCATGGCACAAGAAGGAACGGTCAAGTTCTTTAACGTGGACAAGGGCTTCGGCTTTATTACTCCGGATTCCGGCGGCAAGGACGTTTTCGTTCATATCTCCGCTGTACAGGCTTCCGGCATGGATTCACTACGCGAGAACCAGAAAATCACATTCGATACCGAGGAAGACATGCGCGGCAAAGGGCCGAAGGCAGTCAACCTCTCATCAGCCGAGTAGGCTTCGAAAACAGAATTTTCGGACCGGCCGCTCCTTTGAGTGGCCGGTTTTTTGTTGCGCGCCATTATCCGATTGACGTAACTGGAAGGCGTAATGCCGGAACCCTATGACATTTTGCTCCCCCTCATGCTCGTGGCCTATCTGGTAGGGCAGGGCGCTGCGCTCTATCTGATGGCCGGCAAATGGCGGATCGCCGCCTATCTTCCACTGATCATCTTTCTGCTGGCGCTTGGGCTTCTGATCATCGGCATGTTCATGGGGGCCAATCTCGCCGGCGTTTATTTGGTTCTGGCCATTCCGCTATGCCTTGCCTATCTGGTGCTGTTGTGGGTGGCCTGGCTGGTGGTGCGCTGGTTGGGGAACTGACACAAAGTGGTTTGCCTGTTCTGCGAAAGGTTCCGCCCGGCCCGCCGGTGCAGCGCCGTTTTTTGCGGCATTTGGGTGAGGGGCAGGCCTCCCAGCGAAACTCTAAATGGGCAAATGCCCGTTGCTGCTGGTAGTGGCAGGGATTGTTGGAATTGGTTGTGTTCACGCTGCGAGTCTCGCTGGTCCTGGTTCGATTTATGAGTAGCGGCAGGTGTGGAA
>JBPCWJ010000039.1:0-12987 GCA_051009635.1 Rhizobiaceae bacterium | reverse complement strand
GTATTCGGGGCAGGGTGTCGACCGATTCATCTCTGAGCCGATTGACCTGGTTTCAGGTGGGCGGTCCGGCGGATATTCTCTTTCAGCCCGCCGACCGCGATGATCTGGCTACTTTTCTTGCGGCACTGCCAGATGATGTGCCTGTTACCGTGATTGGTGTAGGCTCCAATCTACTGGTTCGCGATGGAGGCATTCGCGGCGTTGTCATTCGATTGTCGGCGAAAGGATTTGGATTTCTGGAAAGTGCCGGTGAAAACCGGATTCTCGCGGGCGCTGCCGTTCCGGACAAGAAGCTGGCCGCGTTTGCGCTTGAACATGGAATTGGTGGCTTCGAGTTTTACCACGGAATACCGGGCGCAATTGGTGGTGCCTTGCGGATGAACGCCGGGGCAAATGGTACTGAAACCACACAGCGTGTCGTCGAAGTTCACGGCGTTGATAGAAGCGGCAAGATTCACACGCTGAGCCATGCTGAAATGGGATATACCTATCGGCACAGCTCAGCACCTGATGACATTATCTTTACCAGTGCTCTTTTTGAAGGGGAATCCGCACAGCGCGCTGTGATCGAAGCGGCGATGGCGGAAGTTCAGAACCACCGTGAAACGGTTCAACCCATTCGTGAAAAAACCGGTGGCTCGACCTTCAAGAACCCAGCAGGCTCATCCGCCTGGAAGGAAGTCGATGCAGCCGGGATGCGTAGTTATCAGGTGGGTGGTGCCCAAATGAGCCCGATGCATTGCAATTTCATGATCAATACGGGCGAGGCAAAAGCCTATGATCTCGAATTGCTAGGAGAGACAGTCCGGGCGAAGGTTCTGGAAAATTCCGGTGTTCGGCTTGAATGGGAAATCAAGCGGATCGGTAGTTTCGTGCCGGGAAAAGAAGTCCAGCCCGGCATAGGCTAGATGAAATTTCGCTTGACCTAAGTAAGGTTCATCTTCATCAACGGTGGATTGGCATAGTCCGGGGTCTCCAACCCTGCCGGCTACAACAATTTCGAGCTGAAAATGAATACGACCCAAAAGGCGCTGCCGGAGCTGAAGAGCTGGCGCGAGCATATTTCTGCTGTTCTGAAACTCGGACTGCCGCTTGTAGGAGCCCAGTTATCTCAGGTCATCATCGGTACAACCGACACGGTGATGATCGGGTGGCTTGGTGCGCGCGAACTTGCTGCTGGTACGCTTGGGGCGCATTCATTCTTCTTTGTATTGATGCTTGGTGCCGGGTTTTCGATTGCGGCCATGACCATGATTGCCCAATCTGCCGGAAGCGATGATGAGCGCGGTGTCCGCCGTTCAGCCAGAATGAGCCTCTGGGTTGCGACGGGTTATTCCATCATAATGATGATTCCGTTGTGGAACCTGGACAAGATTCTGGTCTTGCTGGGGCAGGAAGCCGATATTTCGAAGATGGCCGGCGGCTATATGGCAATTGTTCAATGGTCTCTATTCCCGGCACTTTATGTGATGTCGTTGCGTTCGTTTCTTTCAGCACTTGAGCATACCCGAATCGTTCTTGTCGCGGTTTTGATCGCAGCACTTGCCAATGGATTGCTCAACTACGCCTTGATCTTCGGAAATTGGGGCGCGCCGCGACTGGAGCTGGAAGGTGCAGCGATTGCATCGCTTCTGGGTTCGTTGATTTCACTCGCGATCATGTTCGGTTACTGCCTGATGGTTCGAGATGTCGGCAAGTATGAAATACATGTGCGGATATGGAGAGCGGATTGGCCTGCATTTCGTGAATTGCTCAGTCTCGGTTGGCCGGTTTCGCTAACCCTGATCGCGGAGGTAGGATTGTTCACCGCGTCTTCGGTCATGATGGGTTGGCTTGGTGCCATTGCGCTCGCAGCACATGGCATCGCGTTGCAGGTTGCGTCTGCGGTCTTCATGATTCCACTCGGATTTTCCATGGCGGCAACCATCCTTGTTGGCCGGGCAAGGGGAAGGAATGATCCTGCCAATCTCAACCGGGCTGCATTGGCTTCGTTTCTGGTCGTGATTTCCGTCGCTTTGACCAGTGCGATCATTCTGATTTCAGTTCCGGGATTTCTGGTTGGCCTGTTTCTTGAGGAAACCAATCCTGATGGCGCTGATGTGCTGGCCTATGCGGTGCCGCTGTTGATCGTGGCGGCAACGTTTCAGCTTGTTGATTCCGTGCAGGCGGTTGCCTCAGGCCTTCTTCGCGGAATCAAGGATATGCGCATGTCCATGGTGATAGCGGTTTTCGCCTATTGGGTTGCGGGTATGCCGCTGGCCTATATTTTTGCATTTCGGCTTGGATTGGATGGTGTCGGCATATGGATTGGATTGGCGGTTGGCCTGGCATTTGCGGCAATTTTGATGACTATCCGCTTCTTTGCGCTGACACGTCGGGTACATATGGTTGCCAGGTGAAGAAATTGTGACGCAAACCTGCAAAAATTGCGTTTTTTCAACACATTGCAGGAAAATTCTTCCAAAGTTTGATTTCACATCAATTGATGGCTGTTGGGCCTTGGAAAATCTCGCGATTCGGTTACATTGGCAAATCAGCTGCTTCGTTCAGTCATGATCAGGCAAGCTTAGTATTTGTCGGTACGTAGAAATCTCAATCAACAATAATCTGCGACCGAAAATTCGGCGGATTTCCGGCGTTTTGCCGGTGCGTATCCAGCAACAGGGCAGGCAGGAATAATCTGTTGGCTTTTGCCAGCGGGCGGCATTGTGTGTTTGCGGGAAGGGTACCGGTTCATGTCGGTAACAATCAGTACTGAACGGCGTTTCAACAAGGTGGCTGTCTTGATGGGCGGTTGGTCTTCGGAGCGCGAAGTTTCGCTTATGTCAGGCAATCCATGTGCCGATGCGCTGGAACGTGCCGGGTATGACGTGACACGTATCGATGTTCAGCGCGATATCGCTCAGGTGTTGGAAGAGTTAAAGCCCGAAGCGGTGTTTAATGCATTGCACGGACCGTTTGGCGAGGACGGCACCGTTCAAGGTGTGCTGGAAATACTGGAAATTCCCTATACCCATTCCGGCGTCATGGCGTCTGCACTTGCAATGGACAAGCAACGATCGAAAGTGGTTGCAAAAGCAGCGGGGATTCCCATTGCTCCTTCCAAGGTCATGCATCGCCTTGAGGCGGCCAAAAAGCATGTGATGACACCACCCTATGTCGTAAAACCCGTTAATGAAGGGTCTTCCTATGGTGTCTTGATTGTTCGCGAAGACATGTCTTCTCCGCCGCAGGAACTGTATTCGGATGAGTGGCCTTATGGCGATATGGTCATGGTTGAACGCTATGTTGGCGGAAGGGAGCTAACCTGTGCAGTGATGGGGGATGTAGCGCTTGGCGTGCTGGAAATTGTTCCCGTAGACACGGAATTCTACGACTATGACGCAAAATACGTCCCAGGAGGCTCAAAACATGAGTGTCCGGCAAAAATTAAACGAAATATTTACCAAAAAATACTGACACTGTCGCTTAAGGCGCATACCGCGATTGGTTGCAGGGGAGTATCGCGTTCCGATTTCCGCCTTGACGACGGTCCCATGGGTACAGGGGAACTCGTCTGGCTTGAAGTAAATACGCAACCTGGAATGACGCCGACATCGCTCGTACCTGATATTGCCGAGTATGCGGGCCACAGTTTCGAAGAGCTACTTACCTGGATGGTGGAGGACGCAACGTGCAATCGATAGGCCCAGAGGCCATGCACAAGCTGAACACTCAACCCGTCACTATTTCTGATAGTGGGGGCAGGGTACTTCCACGTCTGTTGCGCAGGCCCTTGCGCAAGATGATTCGGTTCTTCAATGAGGGACACGCCCTATCAAAACGCAGTCTTGCGCTGATCTGTGTATTTGTAACGGGTAGTGCGCTTGCCGTCTCGATCGCTCATAGCGGCAAGGCGGATCAGCTGTTTGAACGTGCTGCGCTTACTGCCGGATTTCAGATTGATGACATCAAGATATCGGGTGGCAGCGAGGTGTCGAGGATCGACGTGCTCAGCATGCTTGATCTTGGTCCCGAAAAGTCTCTGTTCAGTTTTGATGTCCACAAAGCCCGTGACGATCTGAAGAATCTTTCGTGGGTTCACGATGTCACAGTCGCCAAATCCTATCCCGATACGCTTGTGATTTCGATGGTCGAGCGGATACCCTTTGCGATTTGGCAGCGCGGCGAAGAATTGCGAATCATTGCTCGCGATGGAAATGAGATCACCAGTTTTGATGACCGGTTTGCGAATTTGCCACTTGTTGTGGGGCCGGGTGCAAATGAAAGTGCAGCCGACATTATTTCCCTTACCAGCCGATATCCGGAGATTGCATCCAGAGTAAAGGCTTTTGTGCGGGTCGGGTCGCGGCGCTGGGATCTGGTGTTGAACAATGCGGTCACAATCATGCTGCAGGCAGCAAATCCTGAAAGCTCGCTAATCGAGTTTTCTGGTCTTGAACGCGATTTTTTCATAAGCGAACGCGCGATCTCCAGGATCGACTTGCGATTTGATGACCGGGTCGTTGTGGCACTAACCGATGATGGTGAAGTGCAGCACGAAGAATTTGTAACGGCCCGCGAGCAGGAAAGATCAAACCAGGGGGAGGGCATATGAAGCTATTTGCTCCCCGTGATGGTTTGCCCCGAATGAAGCCGCTCAGCATGAAGCGGCCAACTGTCGTTTCTGTGCTTGATATTGGAAGTTCCAAGGTTTGCTGTCTCATTGCGAAACTCAAACCAAGAGAGGAATCTGCGGTTCTTCCCGGTCGTACCCACAAGATCGAGGTAATTGGCATAGGCCATCAGCGCGCCAGGGGAATTAAGTCCGGCTCGGTTGTTGACCTGGAAAGTGCGGAACATTCCATCCGCTTGGCAGTCGAAGCAGCTGAACGTATGGCTGGGGTTACCGTCGAATCTCTTATTGTAAATGTCTCGTCCGGCAGATTGCATAGCGAATTGTTTTCCGCCGATATCAGCCTTGGCGGCCATCAGGTAGAGGAAGTTGACATCGCACGGGTCTTGAAGACCGGCGCAGATCACGCTTTGGCCTCTGAACGCTCGGTCGTTCACTCGCTGCCGATCGGATTTTCTCTCGATGGTGATCAGGGAGTTTCCGATCCGCGTGGAATGCTTGGAACCAAACTCGGTGTCGACATGCACGTTGTGACTGCCGAGGATGCGCCGTTGCGAAATCTGGAATTGTGCATAAATCGTGCTCATCTAAGTATTGAGGCAATGGTCGCAACGCCCTATGCGTCAGGCCTTTCGGCCCTGGTGGATGATGAGGCCCAGCTGGGTTGTGCCTGTGTCGATATGGGCGGCGGAACTTCCACGATCTCCATTTTCATGGATGGACGCTTTGTGTTCTGCGATGCGGTTACGGTTGGTGGAAATCATGTGACCATGGATCTCGCAAGAGGCCTTTCAACCCGGATTGAAGATGCCGAGAAGATTAAGATTCTTCATGGATCGGCACTTTCGGGCGGTAATGGTGAGGACGACACGATTGCAATTCCACCCATGGGCGAGGACGAGCGGGACCTGCCCAATCAGGTATCGCGCAGTCAGATTACAAGGATCATCCGTCCACGGGTTGAAGAGATTTTGGAATTGGTACGCGACCGGCTTTCGGCTTCCGGATTTGCCGGGACAGTCGGAAAACGAATTGTGCTCACAGGTGGCGCCAGCCAGCTCAATGGTGTGAGCGAGCTGGCACGAAGAATTCTCGGAAAGAATGTCCGGATCGGGCGCCCTGCCGGTGTGTCCGGAATGCCCGAATCGGCCAAGGGGCCAGCATTTTCAACTTGTGTCGGCCTGCTGATCTATCCGCAGATGACGCATTTGGAGAATTTCAGCACACGCAGTTTTCTGCGGTGCGGAAACAGGAGTGAAACCCGGATGACAGGTACTGGCGGGCCAATTGGCCGTTTCGGTACCTGGTTGAAGGAGAGTTTTTAGTATTGGCGAGTGTGCGTTGGCGTAGCCGGCGCATGAGTAAAAAAGAGATCTGGTTCACGGGAATACTGATGCGACTTTCCCCGAACCGGCAAACGGAGACGAGGAAATGACTATCAATCTTCAGAAACCCGATATTCGGGAATTGAAGCCGAAAATCACGGTTTTCGGCGTTGGCGGCGGCGGCGGCAATGCGGTCAACAACATGATCAATGGCGGCCTTCAAGGCTGTGAATTCGTTGTGGCCAACACAGATTCACAAGCGCTGATGATGTCCAAGGCAGAGCGGGTAATCCAGCTTGGCATTGATGTCACGCAAGGTCTTGGTGCGGGATCCCAGCCCGATGTCGGAAGGGCTGCGGCAGAAGAATGCATGGACGAAATTGCCGATCATCTTCAGGGCACCCATATGGCGTTTGTTACCGCCGGCATGGGTGGAGGAACCGGCACCGGAGCAGCACCGGTCGTTGCGCGCGTTGCACGCGACATGGGTATTCTTACCGTCGGCGTTGTTACCAAGCCATTTCATTTCGAAGGCGGTCGACGGATGCAAACGGCAGATTCGGGCATCGGCGAACTGCAGAAGAACGTTGATACGCTTATCGTCATTCCCAACCAGAATCTCTTTCGAATTGCCAATGACAAGACAACATTTGCAGATGCCTTCGGCATGGCTGACCAGGTGCTTTATTCCGGTGTTGCCTGCATTACCGATCTAATGGTGAAGGAAGGCCTGATCAATCTTGATTTTGCGGATGTACGCTCGGTCATGCGCGAGATGGGCAAGGCCATGATGGGTACAGGAGAGGCCAGTGGAGATGGCCGTGCCATCCAGGCCGCCGAATCTGCAATTGCAAATCCGCTTTTGGACGAGACTTCCATGTCCGGTGCACAGGGTCTGTTGATTTCGATAACCGGTGGGCGTGACCTCACCTTGTTTGAAGTCGACGAAGCAGCAACGCGTATCCGCGAGGAAGTTGATGCGGAAGCCAACATTATTCTCGGTGCTACCTTTGATGAATCGCTTGAAGGTATAATCCGGGTGTCGGTTGTTGCCACCGGAATTGAACGGGCGCAGCATGCTGGTTTCTCTGACAATGAAGAAAACCGGGCGGGTGCGATTTCCCAGCAATCTGCTGCCAAGCAATCACCGGTAAAGGCGATTTTTGAAGATGCTGAAGTGGCTGAACTCGCAAGCGCGCCGAAGGCTCCCGCAGTTCCGGTCAGTCTGGCTACTCCAAAACCTGCGCAGATGCAGTCTGAGTCCACAAACGGAAAGACTGAGGAAGGCTCAAAAGACGTTCAGTCTGCAAAGCCACAGGAAAATGTACCGGCTGCACGAATTGAACGGGACGGCGTGGGAATAACTCCTCTGAAGCCTGCGCAGGATGTTGCTGAAGCCAGTGCTGATGATGAGTTCAAGGCTGCATTGGAGCAGGAATTGATGCCTGAAGCAGAAGCATTTGTTCCTCCTGCTGCTGAAGTTCCAGAAAAACAGGTTGCCAATTCACGCATACCGGATGTCGAAGATTTTCCACCGATGGTCAAGGCAGAAATAGAGCAGCGTTCTGCCGAAAAATCTACTGCCAGCGAGGAGCGGGGTCCGATGAGCCTGCTCAAGAAATTGACCAACGGATTTAGTGGAAAGGAAGAATCCGGCGAGACATCAAAGGACGAAAATCCAGCCGTTTCTCCACCGGTGCAAGTTGAAAATTCTGCCGCAGCTCCGCAGGTGAGTGAGGTGGATTCTTCGCTGGCTCCGCCGCAACCGGCCCGCTCAAACACCGGCCGGGTGGACAATAATCCATATGCTCCAAAACGGTCCGGCCTGGACGCAAATGGGCGAATCGATTCCTCTGAACGCCCCGTTCAGGAAGACGAGCAGTTGGACATACCTGCATTTCTTCGTAGGCAGAGCAGCTAATTGTGTCAGAAATTGTAACACTGATGTAACCGGAACGAGGCTTGCGGAAATCGATATTCCGCAAGTCATTGAAAAATAACAGCTAAATTAGGATAATTGTATATATACAACAGTAACATTGCGTAAAGAAGCGTGATTTGGCGCCGCCCCGCCATCTGGTTATGTTGAATGTGGTTCAAATGCTGATTCTTTGTGACGAAATCAAGATTCAGCGCAAATGAGTGAGCGGAGAAAAGCGTCAAGACGGCCTTATCCAAGGTAAAAGATCTGACCTCTCCTAACGGAAAAAAACAGGGCGGGAACTCATGGGGATTAACGTGTTGGGCTATCAAACCACACTGCGCGAACGCATAGAGTTCAATGGCTTTGGTGTTCATTCCGGCCAACCCGTAACGATGACATTAAATCCGGCGGAAGCCGATACCGGTATCTTGTTTAACGTCACATGTCCGAAATCGGGAAACAGCAAAGATATCATCGGGAATATCACTTCGGTTGCAGCAACCGACCTGTGCACGGTTCTAGGCTCTGTATCCGATGTTCATATTGCCACTGTAGAACATTTGATGGCAGCGCTGCGCGCTCTCAATGTTGATAATGTAATCGTTGAAGCCGATAGTTTTGAAGTTCCGGTGATGGACGGAAGTTCTGATGCATTTGTCGAGGCCATTCAGTCGGTAGGCCTCAAATCCCTGCCGAAAATGCGCTGTTACCTGCGGGTCAAAAAACCGATCAGAGTGGATATGGGCGCTTCCTGGGGAGAATTTATCCCTTATGAAGGTACGCGCTATGAGGTGGATATAGATTTTGATTCTCCGGCCATTGGTCACCAAAGCTTCAAATCCGACATGTCGGCAGACGTGTTTAGACGCGAACTTTCCCGTGCCAGGACATTTGGTTTCATGAAAGATGTGGAGCGTCTCTGGGCTGCCGGGTTTGCATTGGGATCATCGCTGGAAAATTCAGTGGTTATTGGCGATGACCACAATATTATCAATCCGGAAGGTCTTCGTTATCGTGATGAGTTCGTAAGACACAAGGCGCTGGATGCAATTGGTGACCTCGCCCTTGCAGGCGCACCATTTATAGGCTGTTTCCGTTCCTATAGAGGCGGCCACAAATTGAATTCCCTGGTATTGCAAGCGCTACTTTCCGACAAGAGCGCATTCGAATATGTAGAATCACCTTATTCCAAGCCGAAAGTACGTCACGCAGAACTGGTCGCGGTCAGCGTTCCGGCATATGCCGCCCAGATCTAATACAAGACATCATTTCGGATTGGCGTGATCGTGCCTTAGTTTGGCACCAAAAGACCGCTAAGGGTCTGTTGAATATTTGAAATTGCGGTATTTGAAACGGTAGCATATATTTGCCGTGTTACATACCATCAGGGAGTTTCCGGAATGCCTTTAAAAGGCAAAAACATTGCCCCTTCATATAGAGGATGGTCAGTTTTGCGTCCAATTTTGGGTGTTTTTTCGGTTGCGCTGATTATTTCCATAGCTGGTTGCTCCACGAGTGAGACCAGCAGCAGCGATTTTGTTGATGATATCAAGCCGGCAGACCAGCTTTATAATCAGGCATTGGCCGATCTTGATTCAGGCGATACCAAGAATGCCCGTCAGAAATTTGAGGAAATCGACAAGCAACACCCGTATTCGGAATATTCACGCAGGGCGCTGGTCCACCAGACCTACATTCAATACAAGAATCGGGCTTATGATGATGTGATAAGTTCCGGCACCCGCTATGTGACGCTGTATCCCGGTGACAAGGATGCTGCCTATGCACAATATCTGGTAGGCATGTCCTATTTCCGGCAAATGCCGGATGTCAGCAGGGATCAGACCATTACAGCAAAGGCGTATAACGCGTTTAATTCGGTGGTGGAGCAATATCCCGAGAGCGAATATGTCGAGGATTCCCGGACCAAGATGCGGGTCGCACTGGATCAACTTGCCGGCAAGGAGATGCTGACCGGTCGCTATTATCTTGAGCGCCGTGAATTTCTCGCAGCAATCAACCGCTTCAGGACCGTGGCAGAGCAGTATCAGACTACCCGGCATATCGAAGAAGCGCTTGCCCGACTTGCCGAAGCCTATTATGCGCTCGGCATAGTCAGTGAAGCCCAAACGGCTGCTGCGGTGCTTGGTCACAATTTCCCGGAAAGTGAATGGTACAGGGATGCGGTCGCGCTTCTGCAGGCTGGCGGACAGGAGCCACTTGAGAACTCCAATTCGTGGATTTCCCGGACTTTCTCACCCGGCAGGGCCTGATTTGATATAGTCTGGTTCGTTATGCTGTCCAGACTTTCGATTCGCGACATAGTTCTAGTTTCCCAGCTGGATATGGATTTTTCCTCCGGCCTGACGGTGCTTACCGGCGAGACCGGGGCAGGAAAATCAATATTGCTGGATGCACTTTCGCTTGCGCTGGGCGCACGCGGAGACGGTTCACTTGTCCGAAGTGGCTGTAATCAAGGCGTTGTTATTGCTGTTTTCGACATATCTGGTGATCAGCCAGTCCAGCAATTGCTACAGGAAAATGCGATTGCAGAAGATGAGACGCTTATCCTGCGACGGGTGCAGGGGGCAGATGGACGTACGAAAGCCTTTATAAACGACAGCCCGGTTTCGGCATCCTTCCTGCGCGATCTTGGTCAAAGACTTGTCGAAATCCACGGTCAGCATGATGACCGAGCCTTGATAAATACGAATGGGCACAAGCTGCTTGTCGATGCATTTGGCGATTTGGAAGCGGATCGTGAATTGCTGAAATTGGCGTGGAACGCCTGGCGTAGCTGTATTGATGATCATGATGAACTGAAGGCAAGATTGGCGGCAGGCGAGCGCGAGGCAGAATTTTTGCGGGCAAGTGTTGAAGAATTGTCCGCTCTTGCTCCCGAACCGGGGGAGGAGACGACACTTGCCGAACGACGCTCCCTGATGATGAAGTCGGAGAAACTGGCAACCGATCTTTCTGATGCGATCGATCAATTATCCGGCGGAGGCTCTCCGATCCCGCAACTGTCGACACTCGTAAGAAAGCTGGAAAGGAAGGCTGCGGATGTTCCAGGCCTTTTTGACAATGCGGTTGAGGCGCTTGATGGAGCGGTAAACGGCCTTCATGTCGCGCAGCAGGAATTGGAGACAGCGGCGCGCGAGATAGATTTTGATGCCGGTGATCTGGAACGGGTGGAGGAGAGGCTGTTTGCGCTGAGAGCGGCATCAAGAAAGTTTTCGGTTCCGGTTGAGGAACTTCCCGATCTTGCGGTGCGTATGGCTGACAATCTTGCTGCCATGACATCCGGAGAAGAGGAGCTTGCAGCCCTGGCCAGGCGGGTAGGTGAGATGGAGAGTGAGTATTTTCGTCTAGCCGGGACCATGTCCGGACGCCGAAGTGTAGCAGCTCAAAAACTGACTGAAATGGTAGAACAGGAATTGCCGGCCCTGAAGCTTGAACAAGCAAGGTTTACGATCAACATGGAGAGCAGCAAGGATAAAGCGGGCCCCGATGGTATGGATTTCATCGAGTTTTGGGTTCAGACGAATCCGGGGACAAATCCAGGGCCTATTTTGAAAGTCGCCTCAGGCGGCGAGTTGTCGAGATTTCTTCTTGCCCTGAAGGTCGCGCTTGCCAACAAGGCATCTGCGCCAACCCTGATATTTGATGAAATTGATACCGGTGCCGGTGGAGCGGTGGCAGATGCAATTGGAAAGCGGCTGGGCAGATTGGCCCAATCGGTTCAGGTCTTGTCGGTAACGCACGCACCGCAGGTGGCTGCACGTGCTCAAAACCATTTCCGGATAACAAAGCAGAGCCAAGATCAAGCGCTTGAAACGGAAGGGACCGGCACTACTTCAACAGTGGTTGATGAAATTACAGATGCTGAACGGCGCGAGGAGATAGCCAGAATGCTGGCTGGTGCGACGATTACAGAAGAGGCGCGAGCTGCTGCCGATCAACTGATCAACCACAATGCGGCCTAGGATCAGGAGTACATTTGTGACAAGATTATCGAAGTTATTCTCGGCAGTATTAGTCTGCGTTCTTGCCGGAGTGATTTCCGCCGATCAGGCTTTTTCGAAGATTATCGTTCGGGAAAAAACCAGCTACTACCCTATCAAGGGAACGACCGGTGTCGAGCTTGCTGAAGAAATGTTGAGAGGCGGGCAGAAAAACATCAATTTGCGGCACGCAATTGCCGCGACTGCCGCCAGTTATGAGATTGGTGATGCCGAGGTAAAAGTCATCAACGGACGCTGCAAGGTGACCTTTGTCGAAGTAATTCTCGACATAGAATATACCTATCCGAGATGGACGAACAAAAGCAGCGGATCCAGGAAGCTTCAATCTGTATGGAATCAGTTTTTCAAGGAACTGGTGCGGCACGAGCAAACCCATGGCAGGATAGCCAAGGAAGGTGCCAAACAGCTTGAAAGGGAACTGGAGCGGATTTCGGGAACTGTTGCTTTTGGCTGTAATGACTTTGGGGCGTTTTCTTCAATTAGACTGAATGCACTCGGCCGGCAGTTGAAGAACCGGCAGTTGGCATTTGACCGGCGTGAAAATTTTCGTGTCAGCAGGATTTCCAGATTGCAGACTTTGCTGATCAATGCAGAATAGGCTATTGCCCGATTGAACAGGTGAGCCGAGTTTCCGGCGCTGCGTGTTAGTCATGCTTCATAACCACGAATATCTGGAAATGGTCTGCAATGGCAGAAACAAGACTCAAGCCTGTTGAATCGCTGGACATTGATGAAGCGGCCCAGGAACTTGAAAGCCTGGCACGCGAAATAGCGCATCATGATGCGCTCTATCATGGCGAAGATACGCCGGAAATTTCCGATGCTGAATATGATGCGCTGCGTCGGCGAAATCTGGCTATCGAGCAACGATTCCCCGATCTTGTCCGTGAAGATTCCCCATCAAAAACAGTGGGTTACAAGGCACTGGATAAATTTGAGAAGGTTACCCACACGGTGCCGATGCTCTCGCTCGACAATGCCTTTTCGGACGATGATGTGAGGGGTTTTGCCGATAAGGTCCGAAGATTTCTGCGATTGGAACCGAATGCCCCACTTGAGTTGACCGCCGAGCCGAAGATCGATGGTTTGTCGTTGTCC
>JBPCWJ010000038.1:0-5489 GCA_051009635.1 Rhizobiaceae bacterium | reverse complement strand
GATCCTGGATTCTGGTGCGGCGTCTGTAACAGCATGGATCCGTTCTATGTCTCCTTCACCGCCCAGTTTGACTTTCAGCGATGGATAATCCGCGACAGCCTTTGCTGCATCAGCCATTTTACTGGCCGTGCCGAGGCTGATTGTGGTTGCCGTTGTGACAGGACGGGGAGGGTGTCCGCATACGAGCTTGTATGCCGGTATTCCGCTACGCTTGGCGTTCAGATCCCAAAATGCGCAATCAATCGCATTTCTGGCTGCACCAGGCGGCATTACCCCGACGACTTCTTCATGGACAACACCAGTTTCAATCTGTTCCCGGACAGCTTCGATCTGTGAGGAAACGCTTTCAAGCGTTTCGCCATAACGCGCATAGGGTACACATTCTCCACGACCGGTAATGCCGTCCTGTGAAATTGAGCACAAGATAACTGCTGCTTCCGTCTTGAAGCCACGGGATATTTTGAAACTGCCCCGAATAGGCCAGGCTTCAATTTTATGGGAAAGGATTCTCTTCATCTGAGCACTTCAAACAGACCTGCCGCGCCCATGCCGCCACCGACGCACATGGTAACAACAACAAATTTAGCACCTCGCCGCCGCCCTTCAATAAGTGCATGGCCGGTCATCCGTGCACCAGACATGCCATAGGGATGACCGATGGAAATCGCGCCACCATTCACATTGTATTTTTCTGGATCGATATTCAGTCGCTCACGGCAATACAGGGCCTGGCAGGCAAATGCCTCGTTTAACTCCCACAGAGCGATATCTTCGACAGGTAGGCCATTGGCTTTAAGCAGTCTTTGTACTGCAAAGACGGGCCCGATACCCATCTCGTCCGGATCAACACCAGCTACTGCCATTCCGCGATAAAGGCCTAATGGTTCAGCGCCTCGCTTTTCGGCCTCCTTTTCCTCCATAAGGACGCAGGCTGATGCAGCGTCAGACAATTGCGAGGCATTGCCCGCGGTAATATTTTTACCTTCATCAACCCGCTGACCACCCTTGAAAACCGGCTGCAAGGCACTCAAACCTTCCAGCGACGTATCCGGGCGGTTACCTTCGTCCTTTTCAAGCATCACTTCGACTTCGGAAATCTCCTTTGTTTCCCGGTCCTGAACTTTCTGGACGCTTTTCAACGGCACGATCTCGTCGTCGAACTTTCCGACTTGCTGCGCTACGGCGGTACGCATCTGGCTGGCGAGCGCGTATTCATCCTGAGCTTCGCGGGAAATCTTGTAGCGATCTGCCACGATTTCTGCGGTTTCGATCATCGACATGTAAAGCTGGGGAATGTTTTCGACCAGCCACGGATCGGTATCACGATAGAGGTTCATCTTGTCGTTCTGGGTCAGGGAGATGGATTCGAGCCCGCCGCCAACCGTGATACTCATTCCATCGCTGATGATTTCCTTTGCTGCGGTGGCAATGGCCATAAGCCCTGAAGCGCATTGCCTGTCCACAGTCATGCCGGGGACTGAAACCGGCAAACCGGCTCGTAGTGCCGATTGACGGGCGGTATTCCTGTGGGTGGAACCCTGCTGGATCGCTGCACCCATGATCACATCCTCGACCTCTGCAGGATCGATACCTGCGCGCTCGACCGCATTTGCAATCGCATGACCGCCGAGCGTCTGTGCCTGGGTGTCGTTAAAGGCCCCTCGATAGGCTTTTCCGATTGGTGTGCGGGCTGTCGAAACGATGACGGCTGAACGCATCAGTTTTGCTCCTCACCCAATTCAGATTTGCTCGTACCCTTGGATTCTGCTTTGAGAATTTTCATCACATGTTCACTTCCATTGGTGAACAAATCCGCATTGTCCATGTTTGAAATCTCTGAGAAATGTGCGGCAATACCTTCGGCAGTCCTTTTCTCGACCGGTAGATGAACACCGGCGCTCTCACTGACTTCCATTTTTGAATAATGCCCGGCACCAGCAAATATAACCTGGCGGTTAGGACACTCATCGCTGACGAGATAAAGCGCAGCCGGAGTTACATATTCCGCCTTCAGCATTTCAAGTGTCTCCTTTGACATGATGTCTTCCGTCATTCGTGTCGCAGCAGTCGGTGCAATGCAATTGATCCGGATGCCGTTTTTGGCACCCTCAATTGCCAGCGTGTTCATCAATCCGATTACCCCCATTTTCGCAGCGCCGTAATTTGATTGGCCAAAATTCCCGTAAATGCCCGAAGATGATGTTGTCATCAGAATCCGGCCATAGCGTTGTTCCTTCATCTGATTCCACACTGCCATGGTGCAGTTGGCCGTGCCATTGAGATGGACGTCAATTACCGCATTCCAACCATCCTGATCCATCTTGCCGAAACTCCTGTCACGGAGGATCCCGGCATTATTTATCAGAATATCAATGCGCCCCCATTCACGGTTCGCCTGAACCGCCATTTTCAGGCAATCAGCATATTTTGAGACATCCCCATCATTGGCTATTGCTTCTCCGCCGAACTCCCTGATCTCGGCCGCCACGCCTTCAGCAGCTGAATTGGATGTGCCTGTACCGTCCCTTTCCCCGCCATAATCATTTATGAGAACCTTTGCTCCGCGTCGGGCAAGTTCAATTGCATGTTGACGTCCCAGCCCGTTTCCAGCTCCGGTTACTATCGCCACCTTGCCGTCAAATCGTATATCCATTTCAGTATCCGCCGATTGATAAATATCCTAGCTAAACAACTCACCGCCGGTTTCCACATGGATACCGCCATCCACCGGCAAAATGGCGCCGGTAACATATGCCCCGCCAATTCCACAAAGATAAAGTGCTGCTCCGGCAATATCATTGGGAGCGCCAATCCGGCCTAACGGTACAGATGAACCGACACGATTGGCCTTCTCATCTGTATCGGTTGCGAATGCCGTCATTTTCGATCTGAAAGGTCCCGGTGCGATTGCGTTGAAAGTTATGTGCTTGTGAGCCAGTTCCTTTGCCAGAATCCGGGTCAGGTGATGGACTGCAGCTTTCGAAGCAGCATAGGAATATGCCCCATCACCAAGGGCAGCACTTCCCATGACGGAACCGATATTCACTACTCTTGATGGATCAGAACCGGTGCCAGCCGATTCAAGCAATGGCAGCAATTTTTGCGTCAGGCTGAACAAACCGGTCACATTGACATCAAGAACGCGTCCCCAGGCATGGTGGGGGAATTCTCCCATGGGCGCTCCCCAGGTGGCACCTGCATTGTTGAACAGAATATGCAGTCGGTCACATCGCGAACTGACTTGGTCTACCAGATCTTCCACACCCTTTTCTGTTGCTACATTGCCGCCAAAACCAATTGCTGATCCACCTGAAGAAATTTCTGTGGCCATTGCATTCAATTCATCTGCGGCCGCAATACAATCTTCCGACTTTCGTGAGGCAATCATCACCTCAGCGCCTGCCTGCACCAATGCATTGGAGATCATTCTGCCGATGCCACCTGCACCTCCGGTGACAAGGGCAGTTTTGCCCTTCAGGGAGAACAGTTCCTCAAAAATTGTCATGAATCTTGCCCGGGGCTGTTTATCGTAATTTGTGATGCTAACGAAATTCCGCGAGAAACAGAATTGGCGAATTCGCAAAAATTGCATTGAAACGGGCTCAATCAACAGACAACAATGGATCATGGGCCGAAATTGGCAGATAGTTGTCGAAGTTCAGCGGCGGAGGAAAAGCAGTCATGACGACGGAAATGAATCTGGGCATGACAGAACGGCTAGCGCCGATCCACGAAGAAGTCTCAAACATGATCCGTGAGGAAATCATCCCGCTTGACGATGAATATCTTCGTGAAGTCGAAATAGGAGACCGCTGGGAACATACACCACGACAGACCGAAATTCTGGAAGGGCTGAAAGCGGAGGCAAAATCGCGCGGGCTCTGGAACTTCTGGTTGACCGATTCCAGCCAGGGCTTCGGACTGACAACAGTTGAATATGCGTATCTGGCAGAAGAGATGGGCAAATCGCATCTTGCTGCGGAAGTCTTCAACTGTAATGCCCCGGACACCGGTAATATGGATGTTCTGGAGCGTTTCGGATCAGCTGATCAAAAGGAAAAATGGCTCAAGCCGCTTCTGGACGGTCAGATCAGATCAGCATATCTGATGACGGAGCCTGACATTGCCTCGTCAGATGCCACCAATATTTCAATGTCCTGCGAGAAGGATGGTGACCATTACGTCCTGAATGGTGAAAAGTGGTGGTCGACTGGCGCAGGCGACCCAAGATGCAGCATCTATATCGTCATGGTCGCGTCACCGGATGAGGGCCGTCCGCGCCATCAGCAACATTCAATGATATTGGTTCCGGCTGACACCAAGGGAATTGAAGTGCTGCGTCCGATGCAGGTCTACGGTATGGATGATGCGCCACATGGCCATATGCATATTCGCTTTACTGATGTGCGGGTGCCTGCGGCCAACATGATCCTGGGTGAGGGCAGGGGATTTGAGATCGCTCAGGGGCGGCTTGGTCCGGGCCGTATCCATCATTGCATGCGGGCAATCGGTCAGGCGGAACGGGCGCTTGAACTGCTCTGTAAACGATCGCTCAGCCGCGAAGCCTTTGGAAACAGGCTTGCCCAATTGGGTGGCAATTACGACATTATCGCCAATGCCAGAATGGAGATAGAGATGACCAGGCTCTTGTGTCTGAAGGCAGCCTGGATGATGGACCAGGGTGATGCGCGCGCCGCAGCGCCCTGGATTTCGCAGATCAAGGTCGCTGCACCTCTCATGGCACTGAATGTTATAGATGAAGCGGTTCAAATGCATGGCGCTGCGGGAATATCGCAGGATTTCACACTGGCAAATGCGTGGAAACATGTTCGCACATTGAGGCTTGCAGATGGTCCGGACGCTGTTCACCGGCGGCAGGTAGCCCGTTGGGAGTTAAAAAAATACACTCAGGAAAAGGTTTGATGGTTCATGAAAGCCATTGTCTGCCACAAATACGGACCAATAGACAATCTGGAATACGCCGAAATTGATGATCCCGTTCCTGGGCCAGAGGAAGTGGTTATCAAGACGGAAAAGATTGGCGTCAATTATGCCGATGGCTTGCTGGTGCAAGGGCTCTATCAGACCAAACCGCAATTCCCATTTGTTCCTGGCATGGAAGCTGCAGGAGAAATTGTTGCTGCTGGTTCCGCTGTCACTCGCTGGCGTGTGGGAGATCGGGTGGCCGCTTTCGTTTCAACCGGAGCCTATTCGGAACTGGTACTTGCAGAGCAAAATTTGATATTTCCAGTCGACAAAAACGCTGATGCCACTGAGGTTGTATCACTCATTTGTGGATATGGAACAGCCTATCACGCATTGAAACAACGCGCCCGCTTGCTGGAAGGCGAGACCCTTGCCGTTACAGGCGCAGCGGGTTTGACCGGACTGGCAGCGGTTGAACTGGGCAAGATCATGGGTACGAAGGTCATCGCTGTCGCCTCCAGCCAAAAGAAACGCGATCTATCCGACGATCGCGGCGCCGATGT
>JBPCWJ010000037.1:0-7952 GCA_051009635.1 Rhizobiaceae bacterium | reverse complement strand
CCCGATGGTGATGGAAACTTCGGGTGAAACCGGAAATAATTTTTCCTGCGCGTGACAATGATTATGCCCGGTAAACCTTCAACTTCACCCAAACAGGTCAAAAGAACCCGCAAGACACCTAAATGGGTCAGGCGTCCGGGGAAGCTGTTGTCGGGGAATCGCTTTTTCGCGCCCGTGGCTGCCCGACTTGCAGTCTGGTATCTGAAGCTGACATTCCATACCAATAAATGGGTGGTTGAGCCCGAGGATATTATGGACCGGGTGACACCGAAGCTGCCGGCAATCGCTGCGGTCTGGCATGGGCAACACATTATGTTGCCGGTTATTCCGCTTGGCCTCAAGGGCGCTGCAATGATCTCCAGAAATCTTGATGGTGAAATCACCGCCAGGGTTGCAGAGGCTTTCGGAGCCAGAACCATTCGTGCTTCCGGTGGACGCGCTGCCACAAAGACGCTCAAAAAAGGGGGCATGGTCGGGTTTTTGGAGATGCTCAAAGTGCTCGAAAAAGGCGAGAACGTGTTGCAAACAGCCGACATTCCCCATGGCGCTGCCCGCAAGGCAGGCCAGGGCATAATATTGCTGTCCAAACGATCGGGGCGGCCAATAGTGCCGATAGCCATAGCCTCTAGCAGGCGCAAAACCATAAGCCGTGCTTGGGACAGGACAACTGTGAACTTGCCATTCGGAAAATCCGCAATTTGTGTTGGCGAATCGATTAGCGTTTCTGAAAATGCGAGTGATGTTGAACTGGAAGATGCCCGTCAGACTTTGGAAAATGAGCTGAATCGTATTACAAAACGCGCATATGAATTGACGGGTGTACCCGAATGATCCGTGCTGGATACCAGATTGATGCCAGAAATGGTGTAAACTTGTGAGCGACTACTCAGCCCGCATCACGCTTAATGCCTACCGAATGGTGGGTAAGGTCATCTATCCGTTTATGGGGCCATTTCTCAGATTACGTGCCAGGCGCGGCAAGGAGGATGTTTCCAGGCGTTATGAGCGCTACGGCTATCCCAGCGCAGAAAGGCCGGATGGCCCGTTGATATGGTTTCATGCGGCAAGTGTCGGCGAAACCATGGCTGTAATGCCGCTAATCGAGCATGTTGACAGGCAAGGGATCAACACGGTTTTGACCACCGGGACGGTAACCTCGGCGGAGGTTGTTCGCGGGAGATTGCCGGGCAGCACATTTCATCAATACGTCCCGCTTGATCTGGAGCGCGCTGTCGGTCGATTTCTTGATCACTGGAAACCGGATCTGGCGATATTTACTGAATCTGAAATCTGGCCGGCAACCATACTTGAACTGGGAGCCAGACAAATTCCCCAGATTTTGGTCAATGCAAGAATGTCTGACCGATCATTTTCCAGGTGGTCGTCCGGACTGAAACTGGCCGAAGCGCTGTTCGACAACATCTCACATGTCGTTGCCCAATCAGAGGTCGATGCCGAACGTTTCAGGCATCTGGGCGCGCGGCCGGTCAGCGTTTGCGGAAACCTAAAAGTGGATTCTGACAGCCTCCCATTTAGCGATGTCGATCTGTCTCAACTTAAATTTCAAATGGCAGACCGGCCAACCTGGATTGCTGCCAGCACCCATGCTGGCGAGGAAGCTGTCGCGATGCGGGTTCATGCCCGTCTCAAACAGGTTATCCCTAATCTTTTGACTATTATTGTTCCACGTCACCCTGATAGGGCGGATGAAATAACTTCTTCCGGCGAAACAGCAGGCCTGAATATTGTACGCCGCAGTACGTCAGAACCGATCCTTTGGGAAACGGACATCTTTCTTGGTGACACGATTGGCGAGATGGGGCTTTATCTGCGCTTGGCATCAGTTGCCTTTATGGGACGCAGCCTTGTGGCGAGCGGTGGCCAGAACCCTGTCGAACCTGCAATGGTTGGAGCGGCAATCCTGACAGGCCGGCAAGTCCATAATTTTCGTGACACATACCGGGGATTGCTTGAGGCCGGAGCTGCTCGTGTAGTGCGCGATGAAGACATGCTCGCCGACAATGTCGAATTCCTGCTCAGCAATGACCAGGAGCGGATTAACATGATCGATTCCGCACGTAACGCGCTGGATGGAATGAGCGGTGCAGTCGAGCGGACAGAAAAAGTACTGGAAGCCTATCTTTTCCCGCTTACAGTCAAGCGTGATCTTGAGGGCATGTAGAAATGGCGCTCGATGAAGCCCCGCCATTTTGGTGGAAACGCCCCGGCTTTTTTTCGGTTCTGTTATACCCCATGGGTTTCGTGTGGGGACGGGCGGCGGCCGTACGAATGTCTCTTCCTCCTGATGCTTCGGTATCGGTTCCTGTTCTGTGCATAGGAAATTTCATAGCTGGTGGTGCGGGCAAAACGCCAACCGCAATTGAGTTCGGCAAGGCCGCGGCGAGAAGAAGAATTCCGTTTGGATATCTGACTCGTGGCTATGGAGGCCTCTACAAGGGTCCTATGGTCGTGGATCCCGAAAAACACAATTCGTCCGAAGTCGGGGACGAATCCCTGCTCCTGGCGGCGCATCGAAAAACGGTTATCTCTGCTGACCGGTATGCGGGAGCATCAATGCTGGTAGCAGAAGGCTGCAAGCTTATCATCATGGATGATGGTTTTCAGAATCCATCATTGGCAAAGGATTTTTCATTGGTGGTGGTAGATGCCAAACGAGGGATTGGAAATGGTTTTTCCATTCCTGCCGGACCACTGCGAGCGCCATTGGCTGCGCAATTGGGGCACGCAGATGCTGTGCTGGTTATTGGTGATGCTGAGGCTGGCGATCAAATGATCCGCCAGGTTGCTCGCCGGGGGAAACTGCTTCATACCGCCAGAATCGTGGCTAAAAATACCCGAAAATGGAAACGTAAACCCTGTTTGGCATATGCCGGGATTGCCGATCCTGAAAAACTGTTCTTGAGCCTTGAAGCTGCCGGGGCCTTGGTGGAGGTCAGAAAAAGTTTCCCGGACCACCATGCCTATACCGACGAAGAGGCGGCTGATCTTGTCCAGGAAGCGGAGAATAGAAATCTCCAACTTGTTACTACATCAAAAGACATGGCGCGGCTGGCTGGATTGGGCGACGCACAAGAAGCACTTGCATCGAAATCCGAAATACTGGACGTGAGGATGGATTTTGATGATCCGCGCACGACTGACCTGATACTTGATGCCACGCTCGCAGCTGCAGAAGACCGTCTTTTGAAAGAGCGGTCAGGTTAGAGCGTTTCTTGTTTAAATGGAAACAGTTTGATGCGTTGGATTTTTCGGGTCAGCGAGGAAATACCGCAAGCGCGATATGAATATCGGGCGAGGATTTTGACGAAGCTGGCACGGAAAAGACACGCAAGCCGGAATCGTCCAAAATGTTGAATTCAATGGTTTTTTGCAAATCGTCCGAGCTTGGTCTTTTGGCCTCTGAACAGCGTCGCGCAAAGGTAACGGTACCGCGTCGCTTCACGCTCCTTGTCAGAGACCAAAATTCCGGCGCTCTAACGATTCCATTTAAGCAAGAAACGCTCTAGGGCTCCGGAATTCATTCCTTGGCACTTATTTCCAATTCGCGCTTTACCGACGCCTCTACGTCCACATAGGGCTCCTGGCGGGCAAAACTCCAATATTTGAGCTCGTCCAGTGGAATCTTCTCCCCGGTGACGGCGCATCGTACATATGAACCCGGCACAATAACCTGGAAATCGCTATCCAGATATTTGACTTTCGCTTCGTCAGAGCCGGATCCTTCAAATCGGTTCATCTATTTTCTTTCTGCCGGGTTTAACGCATTTGTTGAAGCGATTTCGTGCAACAATAAGCAGTTCCGGTCAAGCATCAACGGCCAAATAATCGCTCAATGTCCTTAAGGCTCAATTCGATAAATGTCGGCCTGCCATGATTGCATTGCGCGGAATTGGGCGTCGATTCGATGGATCGCAGAAGGGCGTTCATTTCATCGGGCTTCAATATCCTGCCTGAGCGTATTGAGCCATGACATGCCATGGTTGACGCGACCTGTTCCAGGCGTTCCTTTAATCCCTCTGCACTATCCCATTCGGAGATTTCATCAAGCAGATCCCTGATCAGACCTGCGATATCCACTTCTCCCAGCATTGAGGGAACTTCACGAACTGCAATTGCTCCCGGTCCGAACGCCTCTATAACCAGCCCGAATTCGAAAAGTTCATCAGCCTTCTCCATCAACCTGCTGACATCCTCGGCTGGTAGATCAATAATCTCGGGAACCAGCATGATCTGGCGTGAAATGCCCCGTTCCAATCCCTTTTTCAGCGTTTCATAGACGATCCTCTCATGGGCGGCATGCTGGTCGACAATGACCAGACCACTTTCTGTTTGCGCAACGATATAGTTTTCGTGGATTTGCGCCCTTGCAGCCCCCAGCGGATAGGTAGGATCACCAGAACCGGATTGTTCCGTCAGACCCGCATTTCCAGAGGGCGTTGCGTTTTCAAAAATCGCCTGTTCCTCGGAAAATCCGGTTTGCGCCGCCTGGGCGGAATATCCCAGCGGTTCATTGGGCGAGGATGGCCAAATTGCTTCAGTTCCGGCGAAGGAAGATGAAGCATGCATCACTTCCGGCCCCGGTCTGAATGCCTCCGAAAGGGTGTGGCTTCGTTCACCCGAACCACGTGCGCCAGCCTCACCAATGGCTTGCCGAAGCGCACCGACGATTAGACCGCGTACAAGCCCCGGATCACGAAATCTGACATCAGCTTTGGCTGGATGCACATTGACGTCCACATGTCTCGGCTCGAGATTGAGCGACAAAACCGCTACGGGGTGCCTGTCGCGTGCCAGGAAATCTGAATAGGCACCCCGCAATGCTCCGGTCAGCGTCTTGTCGCGCACAGGCCGGCCATTGACATAGAAGAATTGGTGCTGGCTATTGCCTCGATTATAGGTCGGTAGCCCAGCCAGCCCGGAGAGAAACACACCCTCGCGACTGGCATCAATATTCATGGCGTTTTCGACAAACTCCTGCCCCAGCACCTGAGCAATTCTACCGATCTGATCTGTCGAACGATAGTCAAGGGAACTTCGACCGCCTCCCGTAAGCGTGAATCTTATCTGCGGAAAGGCGATGGCAATGCGCTTCACAATGTCGGATATGGCGTTTGCTTCTGCCTGATCGCTTTTTAGGAATTTGAGGCGGGCCGGCGTGAGGCTGAACAGATCTGTTACTTCCACCGAGGTTCCCCCCGAAAGTGCAGCGGGTGCCGGTTCATCAAGCTTGCCGTGATTTATTGCGACACGCCATGCTCCATCTTCAGACTCGTGATGCCTGCTGATTATCAGGATCCTGGCTACCGCACCGATGGAGGGCAACGCTTCGCCGCGAAATCCAAGTGTTCTGATGTCCAGAAGATCTTCGGCTAGTTTGGAAGTACAATGGCGCTGGGTTCCGAGCACCAGATCCTCGCGGGTCATGCCATCGCCATCATCAATCACGCGGATCAGGGTCTTGCCGCCATTCGCCGTTACAATGTCAATGCGCCTGGCATTGGCATCGATTGCGTTTTCCACCAACTCCTTGACGATGCTGGCAGGGCGTTCGATTACCTCGCCTGCGGCGATCTGGTTGACAATAGATTCTGGCAGGCGGATGACGGTCATGGCGAATCCCGGATTGGAAACGCATTTTCGTCATCTCGCAACGCCAGTCAATTAAAGTCGGACAATTTTCAGTACTGATTGACTGTCTTCGGGAAATTTTCTGGAATCAGAACAGGTCACGCCATGCTGGATGCTGCAACCAATATCCCGGCTATGATCAAGGCACCGCCAATGATGACCCGAACCGGGATGGGCTCTCCCAGAACGAAGAATGACAATAATGGCACCAATACAAAGCTGGCAGACATGAATAGATAGGCGGTAGACAGCGGCACCTGACGCAGTGCCAGAACCCAGCCAAATGTAGATGCGCCATAGGCTGCAAGCGCCAGCAAAAACAGGAAGGCTGTCATGCGGTCGGTCAGAAGATATTCAAAACCGTTGTCACCCATTCGCGTGCCGACAGTCTTGAAAAGTAATTGACCGGTAGCAATTACCAGCACGCAAATGGTTATGATTGCGTAGTTAAAGACCACCAATCAGACCTTGATGTTGACGGCATAGATGAGGTTGATATCCGGGAATGGCAGACGCATCGGCCAGTAGGTCTCGGACACGTTTTCATAGTAGAAATTGATGAACGTAACCAGATTGAAGATCGAGTTTACGTGCTCGCGCGCCATCCAGTAGTCATATTCCAGACCGGCATCTGTTGCTCTTTTCCGAACACCTATTGTACGGCCCAACCGCCATGCAAGGCCGGGATCACATGGCAGAACCAGTGAGAGCGTACCGCCCGGCTTCAGGATTCTGGTCCATTCACGAAGGACGTCATGCGGGTGCACGATGTGCTCCAGAACATGGGTGGCAATTACCCGGTCGAAACTTGCATCTGCAACAGAAAGCTTGCGTGCATCCTCCACCTGGTAATGAAATCTTTTGTCATTACCGAGCTGTTCACGGGCCTGGTCCAGCATTCTGTCATTACCGTCGGTAACCCAGTACTCGTCAAAACCGTGACGCACGGTCTTGGGATGTTGACCGGAACCGGCACCAATCTCGAGCACTTTTGAAAAATGGTCTTTCGGCCCGAACGCTTTTTCAAGAACCACATGAGAATGCGCCAGAACCTTCGATGACAGATTTCCCGAATAGTTCAGCTTCTCGTAATTGGCCTCAAATTGGCGCAGATACGCATCAAAATCAGGTTCTGCCCGCATCAATTGCATGGAATTATCCCTTTTTGCCCATTTTGCCTTATGGCTGAATGCCAATATGGCCTTGTCTATGTCAGATTGTAGAACATGCGCTTGATTTCAGCGCGCATACGACGGATTGAATCGAGAATCACGCCTGCGGTAATGGTCAGCATCGATACAATCACGATACCGGTGCACAGCATGGCTGTGGGAATACGATTTACGAGGCCGGTCTGCTGGTATTCGATGAAGACCGGAATTGCCATGATCAAGGCGAACAATATACCGCAAAGCCCAATTGCACCGAAGAAGTAAAGCGGCTTGTATTCCTTCAGCAGGACAATGATTGTCTTGAGGATCCTGGCTCCATCCCTGAAGGTGGACAATTTGCTTTCCGAACCGTCCGGGCGATCCTTGTAAAGCAGCGGAATTTCTGCAACCGGCAAGCGCAGTTGGGAAGCATGTGCAGCAAGCTCGGTTTCAATCTCAAATCCGGCCGATACCGCAGGAAAGCTCTTTACAAACCGTCTGGAAAAGACCCTGTAACCTGAGAAAATGTCCGAAAATTCCTTGCCCAACAGGGTGGTATACATCTTGTTGAACATCCGGTTGCCAAGGGCGTGCCCGGCGCGTTGGTGCTTGTCGAGGGCTCCCACGCGAGCCCCAACCACCATGTCGGCATCGTCTTCGATCAGCTTGTTTACCAGAACCGATGACTGCGTCGCATCATAGGTGTCATCTCCATCAACCATGATGTAAATATCAGCATCGACTTCGGTGAACATCCGCCGGACAACATTGCCCTTTCCCGGTCGGGTTTCCTTTCCAACAATTGCACCTGCATCTTCAGCAATTTTTGCCGTATCGTCAGAGGAGTTGTTGTCATAGACATAGACAGTGCAACCCGGCAGGGATTTGCGAAAGTCTTCTACAACCGCACGGATTGTTGGCGCTTCGTTCATGCAGGGAACAAGGACCGCAATTGATTTGTCTCGAGCCATCAACAATTTTGGAAACCTTTTGAACAGGAGTTTCGAAAAATACTCACTGACTAGTAAAGCCTATCCGTAAAATAAAATTTAATGGTTCGCATTTATTGTAATTTTCTGTGCCGGGCAGGCTTGGTAATGTGTTGCTGTTAAGGTGTCACTTTCTGGAAAATTTGCCGGTACATCATACTGT
>JBPCWJ010000036.1:0-14593 GCA_051009635.1 Rhizobiaceae bacterium | reverse complement strand
TCTCAATGAAAAAACTTCGGTCTTCGAGATGGTTCAACAGTGACGACCTGCGCGGATTTGGCCACCGCTCCCGTATCATGCAGATGGGCTATGGCCGTGAGGACTGGGATGGGAAACCGGTAATCGCAATCATCAATACCTGGTCTGATATCAATCCCTGTCATGCCCATTTTCGCCATCGCGTAACCGACATCAAGCGGGGAATTTTGCAGGCAGGCGGGTTCCCCATTGAACTGCCAGCCCTCTCCCTCAGCGAGAATTTCGTCAAACCGACCACCATGCTCTATCGCAACATGCTGGCCATGGAGACGGAAGAATTGTTGCGGTCCCATCCGGTGGATGGTGCTGTGCTTATGGGCGGATGTGACAAGACAACTCCCGGCCTTCTGCTCGGAGCCATCAGCATGAACCTGCCCAGTATATTCTTCCCTGCCGGGCCGATGTTGAGAGGCAATCTTGAGGGAAAGGTGATTGGATCAGGGTCCGACACCTGGAAATATTGGGACGAATTGCGGGCTGGCAACATAGGCCCTGAAGAATGGCAGGCAGTCGAAGCTGGCATTGCGCGCTCCTACGGCCATTGCATGACCATGGGTACAGCCAGCACAATGACGGCCATTGCCGATGCGCTCGGTTTCTGCCTGACCGGTGCTTCTTCAATTCCTGCGGCTGATGCCAACCACATCCGTATGGCCAGCGCCTGTGGGCGCCGTGTAACGGACATGGTGAAGGAAGATCTGAAACCTTCGGATTTTCTCAGCCGCACATCCTTTGACAACGCACTTTCCGTCGCCATGGCCATGGGTTGCTCGACAAATGCGATCATTCATCTGATTGCTATGTCGCGGCGGGCCGGATTCCCGCTTGATCTCGATGATTTCGCAGAAGCCGGAAAACGGGTTCCGCTGCTGGCAAACATACGTCCTTCGGGCGATACCTATCTAATGGAAGATTTCTTCTATGCCGGAGGCCTACCGGCGCTCATGTCCGAATTGGGTGATTTGCTGGACCACAGTGCAATTACCGTTTCCGGAAAACCAATCGGCGATGCGATCAAAAGGGCAAAGAACCACCTGCCGGATGTTATCCGTCCCCGTGACAATCCAGTGTCGGAACAGCCATCCATGGCGGTCTTGCGCGGGAACCTCGCTCCGGATGGATGCGTCATAAAACCCTCTGCCGCCGATCCGCGCCTGTTGAATCACACCGGGCCCGCATTGGTATTTGATAGCTGCGCCGAAATGAAAGCCGGCATTGATGACCCCGATCTTGATGTTGATGAGAATACGGTTCTGATCATGCGGGGAGCCGGTCCGCAGGGCGGCCCTGGCATGCCGGAATGGGGAATGATGCCCATTCCACAAAAGCTTTTGAAGGCAGGCATTCGCGACATGGTCAGGATTTCCGACGCGCGAATGAGCGGAACAAGCTACGGTGCCTGCATCCTTCATGTCGCGCCGGAATCCCATATTGGCGGTCCGCTTGCCCTTGTGAAGACCGGTGATATCATCTCCGTCGATACAGCGGCAGGCGAAATCAACATGCAGGTCTCCGATGAGGAGCTGGCTTCAAGGAAGGCCAGCTGGCAACAGCCGGAACCAAATTTTGAGCGCGGATATGGCTGGGCCTATTCAAACCACGTCATGCAAGCCAATTATGGCTGTGATTTCGATTTTCTGGAAACAGGATTCGGCAAGGCAATCGGCGAGCCGGAAATCTTGTAAGGCAGCCACCACGTATTGGGCGCCCATTGGAAGTGTTGACCCTTCCCGAATGGAGCGGAAGGTTTCTGCTTCGACAGGCGTTAATCGCTACCCAGCAATTTCTCCAAGGTCTTTCGAACGCCCATATTCGCATAGTCGCTGTAAAAGCCGACAAGCAATTTACGAATATCGGTTGAACCGGCAATTTGTTCAGGAAACACCATATCCATACCAAGCAGGCTGTCGACCACCATTTCCGGGGATTGGGATTTTCCGCTAACGCGTTCTGCCAATTCATCCGCCATGGCATCACGAACATCAATGATATTTCCATCATCATCGACCCCTGAAACATAGCGCATCCACCCGGCAATCGCTGCACAGATCAACGGACTGGGCCGGCCTGAATTTATATTGTCCTGCAAGCTATGCAGTAACCTCTGCGGCAGCTTTTGCGTTCCATCCATGGCTATCTGCCAGGTGGCATGGCGAATGGCCGGGTTTAAATATCTTTCGCGGAGCTTCTCGCAATATTCTTCATAATCCACCCCTGTTATCGGCGCGAGCGTCGGGATAATTTCAGATTTCCACAAGCGTTGGATAAAGCGGTCAAACAACTCATCACTGACTGTTTCGGCGATCGTCTTGTGCCCAGCGAGATATCCCAGATAGGCAAGGGAGGAGTGACTTCCGTTTAGGCAGCGCAATTTCATCGTTTCAAACGGTGTCGTATCTTCAACAAGCTGAACACCGGCGCTGGCAAAATCCGGTCGCTCACCATCCACAAAATCATCCTCGATTACCCACTGACTAAAGGGCTCATGACTGACGGGAGACAGGTCCAGAAATCCGGTCGCATCAGCGCATTCTTCAATATCTGCCTGAGTAGTGGCAGGTACAATCCGGTCTACCATCGTGCAGGGAAACCGCGCCTGCTGCGCGATCCACCTGGCTAGATCAGCGTCGATCTTTTCAGCGAAATCCTGCACGGCTCGCCTAACCGTATGGCCATTTTGAGAAATATTGTCACAACTCAATATTGTAAATGGCCCAAGCCCCCGGTCCCGCCGCAACGCCAATGCATAAACAAGAAAGCCGATTGCGCTTTGGGGTTTTAGCCCGTTTTCCACATCGTGCCTGATCTCCGGGTGGTTCATGTCGAGCCTGCCGGTAGCAGGGTCCAGACAATATCCCCTTTCCGTCACCGTGAGGGAAACGATTTTGATCGCCGGATCAGACATTGTTTCCAAAACAGCGGTTGGGTCTTCGGGAGCGACCAGAATATTTGTCACATCATCAAGGTGCCGGAACTCCGGTTTTTCCGGATGTCTTTCTATGGCCGTGTAAATGAAGTCCTGCGGAGCTAATAGATCCCGTTGTATCGGCCGCTTGAGGCTGACCCCGATAATCCCCCAATCACCACCGGAATGAAGACGCGCCTGCCGGATGTAGCTGACACCATGGGCACGAAAGAAGGCCCCCAGCCCGAGGTGAGCAATGCCGGGTTTGGGCCTGTCTGCTGGCTTGATCCCAACCGCATTTTCACTCAGACGCATTGACATGACCTTTCCGGATCAGGAGCTCCTTAATCTTCACCTGCCTCCAGCGCTGTCATAATGCCCCGCAATTCTGCCAGCCCACGCAACCTGCCAATAGCCGGGTATCCGGGCGCACTATCCTCATCGAAATCGCTCAGCATTCTCTGTCCATGATCCGGCCGAAAAACGATCTTTTCATCCGGATTGCGCTTTTGCTCCTCTTTCAATAACTCCCGGATTACTGCAACCATATCCACGTCACCTTCAAGATGTGCGGATTCGTGAAACGACTTGCCATCACCTTCGCGTTTTGTCGCCCGCAAATGGGCAAAATGAATTCTGGCAGCAAATTTCCGGGCAATTGCAACCAGATCATTATCTGCGCGCACACCCAGGCTTCCGGTACAAAAACACATTCCGTTTGATGGCGAAGGTACTGCTTCAAACAGTGCGTGATAATCCTCTCCCGTAGACACAATGCGTGGTAATCCAAAAAGGGATCGCGGCGGATCGTCAGGGTGCAGGGCCAATTTGACCCCCAACTCTTCGGCAACCGGCGTTACTGCCTTCAGGAAGTCAACAAAATTCGATCGCAATCTTCTTGCATCAATCCCGGCATACAGGTCGAGCTTTTCACGAAATTCCCCGATTGTCAGCGGCTCGGTTGTGGAGCCAGGCAGTGCGCTCGCAATATTCCGGGTCAACGCCTCGATCTGGGCTTCAGACATGCTCTCATATAATGCCTTCGCCCGATCACGCTCGGCACCACTATATTCCTCGTCAGCATCCGGCCTTTGAAGAATATGCAGGTCAAATACGGCAAACCTGTCCTGGTCAAACCGCATTGCGGTCGAGCCGGTTTGTGTCTCGTAATCAAGATCGGTACGTGTCCAGTCAACAACCGGCATGAAATTGTAGCAGATAATGCCTATTCCGTTTTCAGCCACCGCCTTCATGCTGGCAATCCAGCAATCAATTTCACTGGCAGCTTCAGCTCCCTTGCGTTTGATTGCATCGTCAACCGGAATGCTCTCAACCACCGACCAGACGAATTGGGTACGACCGTGAGGGGTGTCCTCAATAAGCGATTTTCGTTCCGCTACCTCTGCTGCAGTCCAGGCTTCGCCAATTGGAACATGATGAAGGGCAGTGACAATATCACTCGCCCCGGCCTGCCTTATGGCATCCAGCGAAATTCCAGAATCCGGCCCGTACCACCTCCAACCCTGACGCATAATCCTGTTTCCTGGAAATTGGGGAACGTTGAACCTGCCAAGCTTACATCGAATATTTGGCGGGACCAGACCCTAAATTGTCAACTCATTAACCCTAAGCTGTCATTAATAGGCCGCACTGTAATTGTAATGAGTATGTGTATGCGTATTTGCGTTACATTATTGGCGGCGGGTGCCCTTTCGACAATCGTACTGAACGGTTGCTCGGTAAGCGACGTCTACCCGCTTCAGAGCAGGAATCTCGATGCCGAGAAGGATCAATTCCTGGCCTTTGCCACCAAATGCTACCGGCAGACCTCGAAAATATCCCGTCTTCTTCCTGGAGCAATTTTCATATCCGACAGGAGAGAGACGCCGGAAGGCAAGATGCTTCTGATGGAAGCGGCAGGAACCTATTTCAACTGTCATCAAAATCGCGATGGAAGCGTAACTGTTACCCGTGCCAAAGATGTGGAACCATTTAAGGTCGAACCCTCAACATCCGAAACATAGTCACTAACAGCAGACCGGATAGTCCAGATCCTACCTTCTTGGTGGGCAACTACACGGGCTTGTCATGGACATTGAAAACCGGCTTGGCAATACTCACTTCCTTGCTGAAAGGCAGGGATAATTACCTGCCCTTTTATCCCAAACAGAGAACCAGGCTCGGGAGTACGAAATGTCGATAGAAATTGAGATCAGGGAATCTGAGAATGTTTTTGTTCTAACCCCGGAAGGCGCCATCGCCGAGGCGGATTTTGAGAACTGCGCCAGAACAATAGACAATTACATCAATGAGCATGACCGGATACCAAGTCTTGTATTCTCGGTTTCCGGATTTCCCCACTGGAAAAATTTCGATGCGATGCAGGCCCATTTCCATCTTGTGAAGAACCACCATAATATCATTCCCAAGGTCGCATTGGTTAGCGACAACAAGCTGTTGGCCTTGGCCAGAATTTTTGTTGACCAGTTCACAGGTGCAAAGATTCGCAGATTTCCCGAATATGCTCTGGACGACGCGATTAATTGGGCAGCCATGGAACTTGACCAGCCGGGCAGTTTTGAGGTGATTGACGGCCTTCCATCCGATGTAATCGGTATTGACGCCCGAGGCCTCATAAGCGCAACCGAATACCGTGAAACCCTCATGCCACTGGTCGAAGACAAGCTTAAGCAGCACGACAAATTGAAGATCCTGGTGAATGCCGGGCCCTATTTTGACGGATTCTCGGCGGGCGCCCTTTGGGATGATGCCAGGTTTGGCCTTTCCCATTTCACGACATTTTCCAAATTGGCACTGGTAACCGACCATGACTGGCTTCGGCACAGTGCAAAGATGTTCGGTATCTTGATGCCCACGGAAATCATGGTTTTTGACGACGATGAATTGGAAGATGCAAAAGCCTGGATAACGAGCTGAACTTCAGTCTGACCTGGGTTCCGGCCATGCTGGAAAAATTTACCGATTATTTGGCAGTGAATAAATCGCTTTTATTCCTGCTGTGACATTATTGCACTAGTTCGAATCCCCAATAACAGTAACTATTGGGGTACTTCGACTAGAGAAGTAGCTTGCAAACCCAAGAAATGAGTAAGTCCATGACAAAAAAGCTATTTATCGTTGCGGCGATTATCGCATTGGCGGTCACATCCGGTTGCTCCACCTATGGTAAGGGCAAAGGTAAGGCGCCGACAGTCGTCGAAACAAACGGATAACTCCTATTGATGGGAACCTTCTTGATTGAGGGTTCCCATTATAGCTTTCAATAACGGGTAAGGGATATTCCCATGCGCGCGCTTATTGCTGTTGCGATCATGTCTGTTCTGGCATTAGCTGGATGTACGTCAGACTATACACCATCCTATATGCCGGGTTTCGGATCTACCTATAATGCTGCGCCGGTTGCCTCGGCCATCAAGACCTATGACAAGACATTTACGTCGGCGGCCTCGACAAACGCACGCCCCCAACGCTCCAAGGATCCCTTTTCGGTCAAATTCCTTTCCAACGGTCCGTCTCTCATGGTGGATACCGAATCGGCAGGCAATAAACCTTATTTCATCGAATTCAGGGCAAGAAATGCGCTGAGCTACGGCCATGCAAGCGTTGTATTCGGCAAGCTTGACAGCAATGGAAGAATTCCAACCAACAGCAAGGGCATCCTTGATCCCCGCCGCGTGCAGATTTCCGGCCTGCATCCTGCGACCGATGATCCTGCCCAATGGGTCAAGGGACACAGTGTTCCGGTGCCGGCAGAAACCGGTCCCAGCGACGGTGATTTTGAAGACGCCTATGTTACTGCCCGCTACCAGGTCAATTTGACCGAGCAAGAATTCAGGAAAGTGGTCGGTATCATCAACCGCCACAAGAACTCCTATGCCTATTGGTATGCGCCCAACTATGCATCCAACTGCCTTGGCTATATCGGTTCAATTGCCAAGGAAATGGGATTGAAAGTGCCTACCGTACCGACAATGCCAAAATATTACGTCCAGCAGCTAAAGGCGTTGAACGCGTAACTTATCGCTGGAACTACTTTAAACGCGACTGCGCCAGTTTGAGTAGCGACGCTACCGGATCTCGTAGCGAAAGCCTACGCGCACCTGATGGGTATCAACCCCTTCCGAAAAGACAAACGCACCATTTTGGTTAGTAATATATAGGCTGTTTGGTGCAGACAAATACCGGTATCCAACATCGATCGATGCATTGTCGGACACAGCATATGAAAAACCGGCACCAATCGACCACAGGAAACTATATTGCGTGTCAACAATTGATGGGTCGGTCTGAATGTAATCCGGACAGGTAAAGGTTCTTGTCACAAGGCCGATTGTTTCGGTCGAATTCAGGCATTCCCGTTCATTGGCCAGACCGTCATAAACCGATATTGCAACGCCAATTCCTCCGCCGACATAAGGTTGAATTCCACCAAAATTGCCAAGATCGACATAGGCATTCAGCATCGCATCCCAGGTACTGGTTTCGCCACTATTGGCTCCGGTGCAAGGCGCAATGCCTGCGTAGCTCATGGAGAGTGCACCAATGGTGTCTGTATAGGTGCCTTCACAGGTCGTGGCTATGCCGGATTCCTTGAACGAATGTTGACCAATGAGACCAAGTTCACTCTCGAGGCGGAAATGTTCATTGAAGCGGAATCCGAATCCGATAGATCCACCTGCTCTCGTACGCTCCAGTTCACTGTTGCTGGAAACTTCATATGGATCATTGAGGCTGTAGCTGATGTCGCCACGAAGATACCACACACCGAAACCCGACAGATCCTGCGAATTGTAACCGGTGAACCCGCCATTTGCAGATGCGGCAACACTTGCTCCGGTCAACATTGTTGCTGCAAGACTGCTACATTGCAGAAAATGCGCAAGAATATTCCTGTTTTTTTGAAACCCCATATTTCCCCCGCCCAGGTTCATTATGTATTAAAAATATATACTATGCTAAAATACAATTATAGATTGTATATGAACACAAAAAGAAACCGCCCAACCGGAAGGCTGGGCGGGGTCTATTTTGATATCTCTAGTAGAGCTTGTAGATCAATCCAAAGCGGAAATCATGTGAATGCAAATCTTCAAATGTCGTCGGATTATTGATGTTGTTGGTTCCATTGAACGCGATTACATCGCCGGTCTTGCCATCGCCAAGATTGGTATAGCTGTAGCCAAGGTCCAGGGTAAGACGTTCTGTTATGTCAAACCCGAGACCAGCGTGAAGGGCCCAGGCAAAATTCCATTCGGAGTTATCGCTGGCATAGGCAACGCCTGCATTGGGAGTATTAATATCACGGAATGATGAAATCGTGACCTGCGCCGCGCCCACTCCGCCGCCTATGTAAGGTGTTATGCCGTACCAGGTTCCCAGGTCCATATAGGCATTTGCCATTAGGAGCCATTCGGACTTCCTGGCATCATATTCATTAGACCCGTCCCAAGTGAGTGGATCACCATCATCGGTAAACTCATACCGGTCCAGCGCACTGAAATCTGCTTTGCCACGATACTCAACTGTACCGTCCATCCGGAACCAGTTGTTGAACTCATAACCGATACCAATTCTTGCCATGGGTGCTGATGAGAACGTTCCGGAATCCAGAAACTTCACCGTATCAACCGTGTTCATCAGGGAATTGTGGAGACCGCCATGCAATTGCTGATTCGACATGCCGATATCACCTCGCAGATACCAACCACCTAGTACAACTGCAACTTCCGGAACCGGCTCAATGAAATCGGCTGCCAGCGCACTATTTACAGAGACAATCATCGCTCCTGCCGCGATCGCGATTTTCTTGAATACACCCATCACAATTTCCTTCCCTTGTGCCAGAACTTGTATCTGGTTGGATAAATTGGCGTTGAATGGGATAATCCACGCTAATGGTTAAAGGCAGATTAACTGTGATCATTAACGTTAAAATTTTTAATTAACAAACACTTAACAATATATCTGATGGACCTGATCAGTTGTATTGATCAGGTTTGCTACACATTAAATATATAAAGAATTTATACTTGTAACCGCGCCTGAGCTACGGCGCATTGCTTACAGCGGGGATCATTGGCCCTGCGATAGACCGGATTCAGCGCTTGAAAATGAGAATCTGCCAATCAGGCAGCAATATCTGAAACCACTCCGGCGATTTCATTGACCACCATCTTGACCAGCTTCTCATCGTCACCTTCTGCCATGATGCGGATTAGTGGCTCGGTACCTGATTTACGGATCACCAGCCGTCCGGTCTCACCCAGACGGGCCTTGCCGTCCTCAATTGCTTCCTTGACCAGCTTGTCTTCCAGCGGCTGTCCGGCCTTGAAACGTACATTCTCGAGAATTTGCGGAACAGGTTCGAACTTGCGGCAGATTTCACTTACCGGTTTTCCGCTGGCACAAACGACCGCCATGACCTGCAACGCTGCAACCAGCCCGTCACCCGTCGTGGTAAAGTCGGACAGAACCACATGGCCGGACTGCTCTCCTCCGATATTGAAACCGTTGGCCCGCATATGCTCGACCACATAGCGGTCACCAACCTGTGTTCTCGCAAGATTGAGTCCCTGCCCGGTCAGATAGCGCTCCAACCCCAGATTTGACATGACAGTGGCAACAATTCCGCCTCCGGTAAGCCTGGATGTCGATCTCCAATAGTCGGAGATTACTGCCATAATCTGATCGCCATCGATGATCTGGGCATGTTCGTCAACTACAATGACCCGGTCCGCATCGCCATCCAGCGCTATGCCGATATCGGCGCGCCTTTCATGTACCAGACGTTTGAGTTCCGCAGTATCGGTGGAACCGCAATCACGATTTATGTTCAATCCATCGGGCTTGTTCCCGATCGCGATAACCTCAGCGCCCAATTCCCACAGCGCTTCCGGCGCAACCTTGTAAGCCGCGCCATTGGCGCAATCTACAACAACCCTCAGACCTTCCAGCGATAGCTCCCGTGGAAGAGTACGCTTGGCAAACTCCACATATCTGTCCCGCACACCGTCAACGCGGGTCGCGCGCCCGATATTGGCGGGCTCGGCCAGCTCTGATTTCACTTCGCCATCCACCAGACGTTCAATCTGTGTCTCGATATTGTCGGACAGCTTGTAGCCATCCGGACCGAAAAGCTTGATACCGTTATCCTGGAATCCGTTATGCGAAGCCGAAATCATCACACCGATATCTGCCCGCATTGAGCGCGTCAGCATTGCTACCGCAGGTGTGGGAACCGGCCCCAATTGAAAAACGTCCATGCCGGCAGCGGTAAATCCCGCAACCAGCGCATTTTCGATCATGTAGCCTGAAAGACGGGTATCCTTGCCGATCACGACCCTGTGGCGATGATTGCCGCGTTTGAACACGGTTCCGGCAGCCATACCCACCTTCATCGCAATTTCAGCTGTCATTGGCAAACTATTGGCTTTGCCGCGAATGCCATCGGTTCCAAAATATTTTCTGCTCATTTCCCGCCTGCCAAGTAAAAATTGCCCGGTTTGCAAGCCCTATGCCCAATATGCACCTTATATTTGACATGAACCACGCCAATTTGGGTGTCACTTTATATTTTCGGATGTAACAAACCCTTTCCACCTGTGCAAAAAACGGTGGTCACTTTCATAAATGATTAATCTTCCGGCAACTCAAAGAAGGAACCCTGCCAATGCAGGGTTCCAATTTCTTGTTCTTGGCTGGTTTAACAACGATACCTTCTATCCTCAACCCTGCGGTTGCGGCTCCATGCCACCGGTATCAGGCTCTTCACCATCATCCTTCTTGTTGGCGCCGGCTGAAGGCACCGCCGAACCACGCGAAGGCGGCGTATCGTCACCCAAATCCCTGGATGGCGGCTTACCCTTGATCAGATCATGAATTTCATCACCTGACAGTGTCTCATATTCGAGCAACCCTTGAGCGAGCGTCTCCCAATCCTTCTTTTTCTTGGTCAGGATCTTGGTAGCCTCAACATAGGCATTGTCGATCAACCGGCGAATTTCCGAATCGATTTTCTGGGCCGTTGCCTCTGAAACATTCTTCTGCTGGGCGACCGAATGCCCAAGAAATACTTCCTGCTGGTTTTCACCATAGGCAACGCGGCCAAGCTCATCCGAAAAGCCCCATTGGGTTATCATTGCTCGCGCCAGTTTCGTCGCCTGCTCAATATCGGAAGCAGCACCTGAGGTGATGTTTTCCTTGCCGAACTTCATTTGTTCGGCAACCCGGCCACCCATCATGATCGCCAATCTGGAGATCATCCATTTATAGCTCATGGAATACCGGTCACCCTCGGGCAACTGCATGACCATGCCCAAAGCCCGCCCGCGCGGTATGATAGTCGCCTTGTGCACCGGATCGGCCGAAGCAACATTCATTGCCACAATTGCATGGCCAGCCTCATGATAGGCGGTCAGTTCCTTTTCTTCCTGCGTCATCGCGGTGTTACGCCGCTCGGCACCCATCATCACCTTGTCCTTGGCATCTTCAAACTCTGCCATGGTGACGAGACGCTTATCCCGTCGCGCTGCCAGCAATGCCGCCTCATTGACCAGGTTCATCAAATCCGCACCGGAAAATCCGGGTGTTCCGCGGGCAATAACCTTCAGGTCCACATTGGGAGCAAGAGGCACCTTGCGCACATGCACCTTCAAAATCTTCTCGCGGCCCACAACATCGGGGTTCGGCACGATGACCTGCCGGTCAAACCTGCCCGGACGCAGTAATGCCGGATCAAGCACATCAGGACGGTTGGTTGCTGCAATCAGGATAATGCCCTCATTGGCCTCAAACCCGTCCATTTCCACCAGCAACTGGTTCAGGGTCTGTTCGCGCTCGTCATTACCGCCGCCAAGACCGGCACCCCTATGCCGCCCAACCGCATCAATCTCGTCAATAAAGATGATACAGGGCGCATTTTTCTTCGCCTGCTCAAACATGTCGCGCACACGGCTTGCACCAACGCCGACAAACATTTCAACAAAATCCGAACCTGAAATGGTGAAGAAGGGAACGTTCGCTTCACCGGCGACCGAACGCGCCAGCAAGGTCTTGCCGGTTCCCGGAGGTCCAACGAGCAGCACACCATGCGGTATCTTGCCGCCAAGACGCTGGAACTTCTGCGGATTGCGCAGAAATTCGACAATTTCCTCAAGGTCCTGCTTGGCCTCGTCAACGCCTGCCACATCCTCAAAGGTGATCCGGCCGCTATGTTCGGTCAGCAATTTTGCCTTTGACTTGCCAAAACCCATCGCCTTGCCGGACGAGCCCTGCATTTGCCGCATGAAGAAAATCCACACGCCAAGAATGATAAACATCGGCAGCCAGGTAAACAGGAAGGAGCCAAGTGCCGAACCTTCAGAAGGAGGCTGCGCCTCAATCGTCACGCCCTTTTCCTCAAGCTTGGAAACCAGGTTGGGATCCTCAGGCGCATAGGTCGCAAACTTCCCGCCACCATCGGCGTAGACACCGGTAATTTGCGGTCCGCTGATCGTTACCGAGCGCACCGTACCGTCACTCACATCCTGAAGGAATTTCGAATATGGGACATCCTGTACGCCGGAACGCTGTACCGGGCTCTGAAACAGATTGAACAGCGCCACAAGCAACACAGCGATAATGGCCCACAGAGCCAGATTGCGGAAATTGGAATTCATCTCTTTATCCCGGGAGGCAACGCGCTCCCTTTGCGCCGGTTCCGGAAACGGTCGCTTATACCTCCGGAACGCGTATTGGAAATCTCTTTCCCCCAAAATAGGTCGGCAGATGCCAACTGCCAAGCGGGAAAGCCATATTTATGGGGTGGTTGCGGCAAAAAAGTGCATTATGCTGAACTTATCACGCATCAGTGCGCCAAAACCCTTAAAATCCGGATAAATATTGCCACAAAAAACCACCGACAATCAAACCCATAATTGCTGTAACGGCAAAATTAATTACTACATATACGCCGATGACCAATTCACGCTGAAGATGGGAAACAAATCAATGACATTACGCATCAACGATACTGCACCTGATTTTACCGCTGCCTCCACCCATGGAGAGATCAAATTTCACGACTGGATTGGTGACGGATATGCCGTCCTTTTCAGCCATCCCAAGGACTTCACACCGGTCTGCACCACCGAACTCGGCTATATGGCCGGCATGGTCAAGGATTTTGCCAATCGCGGCGCAAAGATCATCGGCATCTCTGTCGACCCGGTCGAAAGCCATGACAAATGGAAGGCCGATATTGAAACCGCTACCGGAAACAAGGTCGACTACCCCCTGATCGGGGATTTCGATCTGAAAGTGGCAAAACTCTATGACATGCTGCCCGCACAGGCAGGCGACAGTTCCGAAGGCAGGACACCGGCAGACAACCAGACGGTCCGCTCGGTCTTCGTCATCGGGCCCGACAAGAAGATCAAGCTCGTCCTGACCTATCCGATGACCACCGGCCGCAATTTTGATGAAATCCTGCGCGCGCTGGATTCAATCAAGCTTACCGCCGAACATCAGGTCGCCACGCCCGCCCAGTGGAACCAGGGCGAAGACGTGATCATCACTCCCGCTGTGTCCGACGAAGACGCCGAAAAACGCTTCGGTTCCTTCGAACGCGTCCTGCCCTATCTGCGGAAGACACAACAGCCGGGTGGGTGATCACCCCACAACGCGCGTCACCCCGGACGCTACTGCGATCCAGGGTCCATTATACCGCTCGACTGTCACGGGCATTTGTTATTGCCTTTCGAATTCCATTTGCATGTCTACGGGTACCAATGGATCCCGGTTTGCATGGCAACCGGGATGACGGGGAGAGTGGTGCAACCCCCAACCGGGGGGAGGGGGACCCGTGTCTGCCGCGCTTCTCCGACACCGTCTGATCAGTGCTGACTTCAATAATATCTGGCGCGATTTCTAAAGCGGTTATAGGCAGCGATCTTCCTGCAAACGAGAAACGAAAAACCGACAATCACCAGCATTGATATTACCAAAATATTGGCGTCCATTCTCTTTCCTTGGAGAATTGAGATCGGAAGAAAAGTTTCTGGCTTCTCCTCTGAGTACACGACTTCCACTAGCTCACCAATTTCATAAAGTGGCTGTTTTTCTCCATCGATGTATTCCGGTGGCAGGATCAGAAAATTTTGAAAGGTCAGCCCGTCAAGGCCACCATACTCAAACATATACTTCGTATAGAGGGGCTCCCTGTCATTGCTGGCACCGGGCCAATAATCATCCTGAACCGGGGTAGCGTCTACCACTTTGGCATTTGTCTCAACACCAGAAAATTTGAGATAAAGATAGGTAACCCCATTCTGTTGAGCGATATTGAGAAAAATGAATGCGATAACAATAAAAGCAATGAACAGGAAAATTGTGTAGATAAGAAAATCTTCCTGAGCTTCTCTGGGATTATACATGTCGGATATCTTTAAACTGTCGATATAAAGGGATGCTGAAAATTTATGCCTGGTTGCAATTCATAAAAACAATATATTCAAAAAAATAGTTTTAGGGGCTGACCTAGATAGTATGAAAAGGCTATTAGTGTCATATGGTTAGGGTTCGTCGACGTAGCAGGATCCGGAAAAGTATTCAAATTGAGCTGATCAAGTATTTCTGCGCGGGTTCAACAGC
>JBPCWJ010000035.1:0-3097 GCA_051009635.1 Rhizobiaceae bacterium | reverse complement strand
GGTTGGTCGCTATGGGCGGCGATCATCATTCTTTGCCGCGAGATTCTTGTGTCAGGCCTGCGTGAATATCTGGCGGAGCTGAAGGTAAGTGTTCCGGTCACCTGGATTGCGAAATGGAAGACCACCGTGCAAATGGTCGCGATCGGATTTCTTCTGGCGGGGCCAGCAGGTGACAAGGTCCTGCCCTACACCACCGAGATTGGCATTACGCTTTTGTGGATTGCGGCCATCATCACGCTATATACCGGCTATGATTACTTTCGTGCCGGACTGAAGCACGTCATCGAGTGATTGAAATGAAGCTTGTCTATTTCGCATGGATACGGGAAAGAATCGGCCTGACGGATGAAACCGTAAATCCGCCGCCGGAGGTAAAAACGGTTGGCGAATTGTTGGGCTGGCTGAAGTCACGCGGCGAAGAATACATGTACGCGCTTGAGAAGGATGAAGTCGTCAGGGTGGCGATTGATCATCAACATGTCGCTGATAGGGATGCGCTGATTGACGAGGCAAGTGAGGTAGCATTATTTCCGCCGATGACCGGAGGTTAGCCGGGTGACGGTCAAACCCGTAATCAGGATACAAGCCGAAGATTTCGACATTACCGCCGAGATCAACTCCCACGTTTCCGATAACAAAAATACGGGAGCGGTAGTCACATTCACAGGGCTATGCCGTGACGAAAACGGAACGCTTTCAGCGCTTGAACTGGAACATTATCCGGGCATGGCGGAAACCGAGATCGGACGGATTGCCGAGCAGGCCATTCAGCGCTGGCCGGTCAGCGGGCTGACAGTAATTCACCGCTACGGCATGATCGAGCCAGGTCAAGATATTGTCCTTGTGGTAGCCACCAGCACCCATCGTGAGGCAGCCTTTGCGGCGGCGGGTTTCCTAATGGACTTTCTGAAGTCACGCGCACCCTTCTGGAAAAGGGAGCATCTGGCCGATGGTTCAAAAGGCGATTGGGTGGATACAAAGGAATCAGATGAGAGGTCACTGGAGAAGTGGGAAAGCTGATTCATTTCAGACGGTTACAGGCAGAAGTTGAAAGTTTGATTCCTGTACTTCACAAATTGATTCAGGTTTGAAAACAATTTCGCCCGGTTGATTTTTAAATATGGCGTTTCTTGAGAAACTGATTCAACTACGGTTGCTTGATGACCAAACAGTTTTGGTTGGCCCTGATTTCAAGCTATCCCATACAGGTTCACATATTACTAACTGCGCAACAAAAAGCCGGGGTTAGTGCCCCGGCTTCAATTCCAATTGCAGCTCTTGTTTAGCCAACTATCTCGGTTTCGGAGAACCAGTAAGCGATTTCTTCGGCTGCTGTTTCGGGTGCATCTGAACCATGCACAGAGTTCTCACCGATTGACTGGGCAAACAGCTTGCGAATGGTACCTTCGTCAGCATCGGCGGGATTTGTTGCACCCATGACTTCACGATTTTTGGCGATAGCGTTTTCGCCTTCAAGTACCTGGACGATTGTCGGACCTGAAGACATGAACTCGGTCAGTTCACCGAAGAACGGGCGATCCTTGTGTACTGCATAAAAGCCTTCTGCCTGGCGCAGGCTCATCCATACGCGCTTGGAAGCTACCACGCGCAAGCCTGCCTCTTCAAAAATTTTTGTAATTGCTCCGGTCAGATTGCGTTTTGTTGCATCTGGTTTAATCATGGAAAAGGTCCGCTCAACGGCCATGTCACTCACCTATATGTTCGGGATAAATCTGATGTTGCGGCTGTATAAACGGGGTGGATGACGCCCGCAAGCGTCAGTTCAACAATTCTGATAGTCTGGATGCCATACAAAATCACAGGGGAGCAAATTCATGAAGTCCCATTTTCAGATGTTTGCCGCCTATAATGCCTGGGCTAACAATAAATTGTATAACGCTGCCGCCCGGCTTTCGCCTGAGGCCTATAACCGGAATGTCGGAGCCTTCTTCGGCTCAATGAATGGCACGCTCAATCACATCCTGGTTGGTGACCGGATCTGGATGAAGCGATTTTGCGGCTCAGGAGACCATCCCAATGAGCTGGATGCGGTGCTGGAAACCGATTTCGACAGATTACGGGCCGAACGTGAAAAAGAGGACCGGAGGATCATTGATTGGATCGATTCCCTTACTGATGAAGCATTACAGCAGGAATTCAGCTACCGGACAATTACAAATCCGGCCGATATGAACCAAATCCTTGGTCCTGCCGTATCCCACCTGTTCAATCACCAGACCCACCACCGTGGTCAGGCGCATATGATCCTGTCCGTGCTGGGTGAAGACCCTCCGCCCTTGGACCTGTTATATTTCTACAGAAGTGAAGACGGAGCATCTCATGCGCAGTTTGTTGTCTGACTGTATTTGATGTTCTGATGCGGAATTGATTGCCCGCACCTCTTGCGCATCTGACTTCATTGCCGCAAAAGGCGGGCATGATCCAGATAAGCGACATAACGCTGAGAATTGCGGGGCGCCCCTTATTGGAATCGGCAAGCGCTGTCGTCCCAACCGGCGCAAAAGCCGGTTTGGTCGGGCGCAACGGATCAGGAAAAACAACGCTGTTTCGTGCGATTTCAGGCGAAATCGGCCTTGACGATGGTGCGATAACGTTACCAAAAGATGCCCGGCTTGGTCAGGTGGCACAGGAAGCTCCCGGTACGGAAGACAACCTGATAGATATTGTGCTTGCTGCCGATACCGAGCGAGCGAAACTCCTCAGGGAAGCAGAAACTGAGACAGACCCGAATACCATCTCCCGTATATATGAGCGCCTGGGTGATATTGACGCCTATTCGGGCGAAGCCCGTGCTGCTTCTATATTATCCGGACTTGGCTTCAACAATGAGGCTCAACAACGCCCCGCTTCTTCCTATTCGGGGGGATGGCGAATGCGCGTCGCTCTTGCCGCAGTGTTGTTTTCAAGGCCGGATATTCTTCTGCTGGATGAGCCCACAAACTATCTCGATCTGGAAGGCACACTTTGGCTGGAGAATTTCATTTCCAGATATGAGGGGACGGTTCTGATTATCAGCCATGATCGGGATTTGCTTAATACGGCGGTAAATTCGATCCTCCATCTCGAACAGCGCCAA
>JBPCWJ010000034.1:0-10750 GCA_051009635.1 Rhizobiaceae bacterium | reverse complement strand
CTATTAGGGTGTCGGTGTGGTGGCGGGCATGGCTCCAGCGCCAGCTTACCGGGTTTCGCATTATCTGGAACGAAGCAATGTGGTAGACAACATCATTCATCCAGCGCGTGCGGAATGCCGTACCATGTCCGCATTCGTGCCAACGGCTGTCGCAGGCCGAACCGTAAATCACGCCATAGGCCAGCCAAAACGGAACCGCGATCCAGCTTCCCCAAAAGTAGATGCCACCAGCAGCAAAGATAATGTGCAGTGTTATCCAGATAATTGTGTCACGAATGGCGGGCCCGTCCCGGCGTTTCATCAGTGTCTTGATTGTTTTGCGGGACACGTCAGTGTGATACCACTTCGCAGCAGTCAGACCGGCCTCAATTGCCTGGCGGGTCGTTTCGCCGTTCAGGGAATAGTCTCGGACTGCAGGTTCTGATCCTTGTTTAACGGCAGCATCACTCATGTGTTTTCACCATTGGACAGGTAATGTTTCACACAACTCTCTTCCCGGTGTCAGCTCTCAAGCATCATCAATGCAAGCTGAATGAACATCAGAATACATCAGAATGTCTACCTTTATGTCTGAGTCATCTAAATTTCCGGGTTTTTGGCGACAGTCTATGTTTGTACAATCAACAATCCGCCAATAAATCATATTGGACCGGCAACAGGTTTTGAGGAATGCTACCGCAAAGGTGAAATGTTGAATGGTTGATTGCCTTGAAGATATGGTGCTTGTCATCACTGGCGCTGCCAGCGGGATAGGGCGCGCAATTGCCGAAAGGGCAGTTGAGCGCGGCGCGGTCAAATTGCTGCTTACTGACATGGACAAACAGGGGCTGCAAAAGGCCGCATCGGATTTACCCAGCCATGTTCAGGTAGCAACTATCATTGCTGATCTTTCTGACGCCACCGCCGCAGACAAAATCACTGAAGCTGCTATATCCACATATGGACGCATTGACGGACTGGTAAATTCAGCCGGCGTCACTACGCGGGCGAGTTTCATGGATGGAACCAGCGAAGATTGGGATCGCATTTTTGCGATCAATGCGAGAGCGCCATATCTGTTGATGCAGGCGGCGATAAAGGACATGCTTTCACGCAAATCACAGGGATCGATTGTCAATATCCAGTCGGTAAATGCACAATGCGGAATAGCTGAACTGGCAATCTACTCTGCCTCGAAGGGCGCGCTTCAAACGTTGACCAAGAACGCCGCAAACGCGCATATGGGAGACGGCATTCGTGTAAATGGCATCAATCTTGGCTGGACACTGACTGAGGCTGAGAATCACATGCAGGCCAACATTCTGGGACTTGGTGAAAACTGGACTGCCGATGCTGCGAAAGACACGCCACTCGGACGGTTGTTGCAGCCGGAGGAAGCCGCAAATCTCACCGTATATCTGCTGGACCCTGTTTCCGCTCCATTGTCTGGCGCTTCAATTGACCTGACACAGGGTGTAGTAGGTGCTCCGTCCTAGAGTTTCATAATCCAGGTTTCCCTACAATTTTGGTTGGGCCGTGCTTTCACGAATGACCAATTCGACAGGGATCGGAGGATCGTGTTCCAGCTGACCTTCTGGATGTGAAAGGCGTTCCAGAAGCACTTCAACTGCACGCCGGCCAAGCCGGTGCCGGTCTTGTCGTATCGTAGTAAGCGACGGAATCGAATGTTCTGACATCTCAATGTCGTCGAACCCCACGACCGAAATATCTTCGGGAACCCGCAGCCCTCCGGCATGTAGTCCGGCGATCAGGCCAATCGCGACCATATCGGCAGAGCAGAATACGGCAGTCGGCCTGTCACTCATTTCAAGAATTTTCGACGCTGCATCACGTCCAGATTCCAGCGAGAAATCTCCGCGAATAATCCAGTCGGGTGATGCAGGCATATTCAGCCTTTTGCGCTCATCGACCATTCCTTCCCGCCTGGCACTGGTCAAAACATTTCCTTCAGGTCCCGTAACATGCGCAACCTTTCTATGGCCAAGTTCGTATAAATGACGGATCGCCAGCCGGGCTCCTTGCTCATTGTCACTTGAGATAACGGGGAATGATTCGCCTTCGACCCATTCGCAAAGAAACACGATGCGCTCACCTACACCGTGATCGCGGCATTCTTTCAATGATGCATGTGAAAGTAGACCATCCAGCGAAATGGCACCATCAATCCGCCCGTCCAGAAAATATCCTGCAAGTGCCGAATCCTCGATCGGGTCGCTCTCCGTATCGGTAATCAGAACCGCATAACCTGTTCCCGCAAAACCAGCGCTAATGCCTGCCAATATGCCTGAATAAAATGGCTTCCCCAGGTTTGGAACCAGGATCAGGACTGCGCTTGCCTTTCGCATCCGCAAGTTTCGTGCCGCCTGGTTCACGCGATATCCGGTCTTCCGGATGGCTTCATGAACCGCTTCCCTGGTCGACTTCAGAACGACGCTCGGATTGCTCAAAACACGGCTCACAGTCGCTGCCGATACGTTAGCCTCACGGGCCACGTCCTGTATTGTTGCCGCCTTCTGAACCATGGTTTGACTAGCCTGCGAAAAAATTCCGGTTGACAATAATCATTGACCGAGATGATAATGAAATCGATTACATAAAGCAAATTAACCCCAAGAATGGCAATTATGGTGATCGTTATAATCATCAGAACATCAGGATTTGGCGCATGAATGCGCTAGCGAAATTCGACTATTCCGGTGCGCGGATTGTTGTCATTGGCGCCAGCCGTGGTGGTATCGGTGCGTCAATCGCCCGTGCGTTTCAAGATGCAGGAGCCGGTGTCGAGATCACGGGTGCTGAGGAAAAATGTGTGCCGGAAGATGCGGAACGATTTTCATATGAAAAGCTTGATGTGACGGATACGCAGGCTGTGCAGGCCTATGCGAATTCCCGTAAACATGTCGATGTGCTGGTGAATTGCGCGGCGATCACTAAACGCGGCGAAGAGATGGAAGCTGGCTTCTTTTCCAAGGTTCTTGACGTGAACCTGATCGGTTCGTTTCGTTGTGCAAAGGCAATGTTGCCGGCGCTAAAATCAGCAAAGGGTCGCGTCATAAACATCGCATCAATGTATGCCCGTTTCGGCTCACCAAACAATCCGGCCTATGGAGCGTCAAAGGCAGGGGTCGAGCAAATGACGAAGTCGCTGGCGATCGCCTGGGCAGATGAAGGCATCCGGGTCAACGCAATTGCCCCGGGCTTCATTGTTACCGAACAATCTGCGCGAGCGCGCAAGGATGCTTCCTTTACAGCAGGCGTAGAGGCCAGAACACCATTAGGCCGTTGGGGACAGCCAGGCGATATTGCAGGCATCGCGCTCTTTTTGGCGTCTGACGCCGCCGCATTTATCACAGGCGCATGTATCCCCGTCGATGGAGGATATTCAGCTGTTTAAAGAGGCGGAACATGACTGACATTTCGGACATCGGTGTTGCTGTCATTGGCACCGGATTTATCGGCTCAGTGCACGTACAGGTATTGCGTCGTCTAGGCGTTCGCATTACCGGTGTGTTGGGCTCCTCACCGGAGCGCGGCCGCGAACGGGCAGCGGAGATGAATGTCGGGCATGCTTATGACACGCTTGAAGACCTGCTGGCCGATAGCGATGTCGATGTGGTTCATGTGACATCACCCAACCATGCACATTATTCGCAAGTTAAGGCGATCATACAATCCGGCAAGCATGTGGTTTGTGAAAAGCCGCTTGCCATGACGAGTGCGGAATCTGCCGAAATGGCTGAACTTGCGCGGGCTTCAAGTCTGGTTTGCGCGGTCTGCTACAACATCCGGTTTTATCCACTTAACCAGCAGGCACATGCAATGGTGCGCGATGGTGAACTGGGCGATATCAATTTTTTGACCGGCCATTATCATCAGGACTGGCTGGCCAAGCCCACCGATTGGAACTGGCGGCTTGAGGCCGAAATCGGAGGAGCGCTGCGTTCCGTTGGCGACATCGGAACCCATTGGGTAGATCTGACGAGCTTTATCACCGGCCTCAAGGCCAAGGCAGTTATGGCAGAACTTTCGACGTTCCTGCCGGAGCGCCAGCGGCCAATCGGCCCGGTCGAGACCTTTTCCGCGTCGCAGGGTAATACCGAACCGGTTCAAGTCAATACGGACGATGCCGCAGCAATAATCATTCGGTATGAGGGCGGTGCGCGCGGGCTGGTGAGCACATCGCAAATCAATGTCGGACGGAAAAATTCACTACAATGGGATATCGCAGGCCAATTGGCCAGTGCAGCATGGGACAGTGAGACGCCGGACCATCTTTTTGTCGGTCATCGTGACGCTCCAAATCAGACACTGATGCGCGATTTTGGACTGATGAATGCTGTGGGAACAGCCGCAGCAACCCTTCCACCGGGTCATGTTGAGGGATTTGCCGATAGCTTCTTCAGTTTTTTCCGTGCGGTATATTCCGACATCGCTGCTGGTGAGCGTGGCCCTGACAGTACCTGGGCGACATTCGATGACGGACATTATGAAATGGTTTTTTGTGACGCTGTGCTGAAATCGGCACAAGAGGGTCGCTGGGTCGAATTGGACGAGGTTTGAGATAGATGAAACTGGGATTGCTGACCGCACCATTTGAAGATACGAGCCTGGAAGAAGTCGCTAGCTGGTCAGGTGAAAATGGCTTTTCAGCGCTTGAGATTGCCTGCTGGCCTGCATCCGGGGGTGAAAGCCGCCGCTATGCCGGAACCAGTCATATCGATGTCGACGGGCTGACTGCGGGACAGGGAGCTGACATTGTAGCGGCGTTGGCCCAACATGGCATCACCATATCGGGGCTGGGTTACTATCCAAATCCGCTGCACAGGGATGCGGATCATCGAGATGAGGTGATCGGCCATCTGAAGAAAGTCATTTCCGCAGCCGGTGTCATGGGCCTGCCAATCGTAAATACCTTCTTAGGCGGTGATCGCAGCCTGAACGTGGATGAAAACTGGACCCGTGCGCTGGAAATCTTTGCGCCCATTGTCAAGCACGCACAGAATGCGGGCGTTCGACTGTGCTTTGAAAATTGCCCGATGATCTTCAGCTATGACGAGTGGCCCGCAGGACATAACATCGCCTATTCTCCGAAGATCTGGCGGCGCATTTTCGATGAGTGGGATAAAAGCGTCGGCATGAACTTCGACCCATCGCATCTCATCTGGCAATTTATCGATCAGACCCGCTTCATCAAGGAATTCGGCCCTCAAATTGCCCATGTCCATGCCAAGGATCTGATGATCGACACAGACGGGCTATATGAAAACGGAATCATGTCTGCGGGAATGGGTTGGCAGGTTCCGCGGCTTTGCGGGCTGGGTGACGTGGATTGGTCCAACTTCTTTTCCGGCCTCTACCGGGCCGGTTACGATGGTCCGGTCATTATCGAACACGAAGACAGACTGTTTGAAGGTACAGACGAAAAGGTCAAGCGCGGGTTCCTTCTCGCGCGAGACCTTCTGAAACCATTCATTAAATAGCAGGGCGAACGCTCTGTCCGTTGTTAATATCAACCATTGGGAGGAACCAAAATGAAGAAACTTCTAACTGCCCTGGCTGCCATGGCCATGGCCGCCGCATTGGCACCGAACGCGTTGGCAGCCAGCCACAAGGGCTATACGATTGGCGTTTCCAATACTCTGCAGGGTAATGGATGGCGTGAGCAGATGATCTGCGCCATGCGTGCCCAGGCACTTGTTGAGGGTGACGTCGCCAACCTGATCGTTGCGCACCGCAACACCGACAGCGCTGGCCAGCTCGAAGACATCAACAATCTGATCGAGGCGGGCGTCGATGCGATTGTCTTGAATCCATCAAACCCCGATGCCCTGAATTCTGCACTCGATGCAGCAATGGCAAAGGATATCGTTGTTGTTGCAGTTGACGCCGGCGTGACTGCAGAGGGCGCCTATATTCTCTCGAATAACCAGGAAGAATATGCCTATCTTGGTGCCAAATGGCTCTTCGAACAGCTTGGCGGCAAGGGTGATGTCGTTTACATGCGCGGTATTGCCGGTGTCTCAGCCGATACCGACCGGGATAACGGTTTCAAGCGCGCCCTGAAAGAATATCCTGACATCAAGGTCGTTCATGAGGTCTTCACGGGCTGGCAGCAGGATCAGGGCAAACAGCAGATGTTTGATTTCCTTGCAACCGGTATACCGTTTGACGGTGTATGGACTAGCGGCATCGACAATGTGATCGTCGACGCCTTCACCGAATCTGGTGCACAGCTGGTGCCGATCGTTGGTGCGGACAATGCTGGGTTCGTCCAATATCTGACCAGTGTTGATGGCTTGAAAGGTGCTGCAGTTACCAATCCAGGTTCTGTCGGCGGTGCGGGCGTTGCCCTTGCAGTCGATATCCTGAACGGCAAGGCACCTGACAACAAAACCGTGCTGGTTGATCCGGTGATCTGGGACAACACATCGGATGCAGGTCTGAAGACGATCAAGGCCGCGCAAAACCCAAACCTTGACCCCGAATGGCCGGTATCAGTGACTGTTCCTGGCTGGACCGATTACACGATGGATCAGATCATTGAATGTAAGGGTCCTGGCGACAACTGATCAAATAGTAACCCCCATCCCCTGGTGGGATGGGGGAAATTTCATGCAGGCAAGGCGACCAGTTTCAAATGAGCGGCACCACCATCCTCAACGCGACAGGAATCGCCAAGAATTTTGGCGCAGTGCGCGCCCTAATCGAAGCTGATCTGCAGGTTGCCGAGGGCGAAATCGTTGCGCTTATGGGTGCCAACGGAGCTGGCAAATCTACGTTCGTAAAAATTATCACCGGCGCACTCAAGCCGGACAGCGGCGAGGTTCTGATCCGTGGTGAGGAAGCGCATGTTGGAAGTCCCGCCGAGGCACGTCGCTCTGGTCTGGTTCCGGTCTATCAGGAACCTTCGCTAATTCCCGATCTTAATGTTGCGGACAATTTGCGACTTGGCGATACGCCAGCCGATTTGTTTCGCCAATGGGTGGATGAACTTGGAATCAAGGATCTGAAGTTTTCGGCGATGATCGCGGATCTTCCATTGGCCACGCTCCGCATTGTCGATCTGGCGAGAGCACTGGCAAGCAATCCGGATGTTCTCCTGCTTGATGAAATGACCGCAGCATTGCCGACCGACCTTGTGGAGCGGGTGCTGAAGGTCGTGCGCGAAAAGGCCGACGACGGTATCGGCGTAATTTATGTGTCTCACCGCTTCAGCGAAATATCGGAACTCTGCGATCGGGCAAGTATTCTACGTGACGGAAAGACGGTAGGTGATTTGAAAATTGAACCTGGTGTCGAGGAACGCGCGGTTGAGCTAATGCTCGGACAGAAAATTGATCTGGGCCAACGCGAACAAACGACGAAGCGAGTTGAGCAGACCGGCACGCCGCGGCTGAGATTAAAGGATTTGGCGATTGCCCCCAAAGTCTCGGACATTAGCTTTGAACTCTTTCCCGGTGAAGTGCTTGGCGTCGTAGCCCTGGAAGGGCAGGGGCAGGACGAATTGTTTGATTGCCTCGCCGGGTTTCTCAGGCCCACAGACGGAACTATCGAGGTTGAAGGCGAGCCGATGCTGTTCAGGCATCCAGCTGATGCAATAGGCGCCGGTCTTACCCTGGTTCCAGGAAATCGGGCGGACGCATTGCTGGCGCAGCGTTCAGTTGGCGAGAACATTGCGCTGCCGTTTTCTGCTCGAATTCGAAATTGGGGCAATATCAAGTGGAAGCTTGAACGCGAACGGGTTCGTCACGCAATCGAAAAACTCCAAATCGACACACGGGCACAGGGTGAAGTTCAGCGTCTTTCTGGTGGTAACCAGCAAAAAGTGACAATTGGCCGCTGGCTGGCGACCGGTGTGGAGACTTTATTGTTGTTTGATCCCACGCGAGGCATCGATGTTCGAACCAAGCGCCAAATCTATCCGCTGGTCCGTGAACTGGCCGAGCAGGGTAGCTCGGTGTTGTTTTATACCTCAGAACTCGAAGAAGTACCTTTGGCTTGTGACAGAGCGGTCGTCATCTTCAATGGCCAGGTAGTTGATGTGATCGACGCTGCAGACGCTGATGAACAGACATTGATGCGGGCAGCATACGGATTGACTTCAAAGGAAGGCGCGGCATGAGCGAGTTTGCCCGAAAACATGCGTGGGTGCTCGGCCTTGTGGCGCTGATGGCGGTTCTGCTAGCGCTGACCAAGATAATTCAACCCTCATTCGGGGTCTCGGGACTGGAAAGCATCGCCAGAGCAGCACTTCCATTTGCTTTTGCGACCGCAGGCATGGCGGTTGTAGTTATCGTGGGTGGAATCGATCTCTCGGTCGCTTCCATGATGGCAGTTTGCGCTGTGACAACAGCCGTTTTGATGGAGAAGATGGCAGGGGTGCCAGCCTTGCTGATTGTGCTGGGATTAGGCCTTGCCATGGGCCTAATCAACGGAGCACTAATTGTGCTGACCCGGGTTCCCGATATCGTTGCAACACTCGCCATGCTTTTTGTTTGGGAAGGCGTTGCCCTGTTGATCTTGGAAACGCCCGGCGGCTCAGCGGCGGATTGGCTTCAGCAAAGCATACGCGGAAGCTTTCTGATTCCCGGGTTGCCCAATGCCCTCGTCGTAATTGCTGCTGGTATTGCGCTGATTTGGCTGCCGATCCGCCGTTCCAAGCTGGGGCTGTCCATCTATGCAACGGGTTCCGATGAACTCGCCGCGTTCCGATCAGGCGTTGCAGTTGGACGTACAAAAATTGCCGCCTACGGCATTTGCGGCCTATTTTGTGCTCTTGGAGGGCTAAGCTTGGCGGCGCTTACCGGAATAGGGGAGCCGGTACCCGGCCCATATCTATTGGCATCTGTTGCAGCGGTAGTGCTCGGAGGCGTCGTTCTTGGTGGTGGTCGCGGCAGCCTTTTGGGACCAATCATCGCCGTTTTGATTCTTCGGATCGTTCGTACCGACCTGACCCTATTGGCGGTAGATCCGAATGTCACAATCATCATTGAAGGGACGATCATGGTTGGCGTGGTAATGCTCGGCACAATCGCTACCCTTCGGAGTGCGAGATCATGAGCATCGCTACCAAAGATACCCCTATGGTCCGCTTCGGATATTTCCTTCGCGATAACCCGATAATTCCACTGCTCGTCCTTTTGTTCCTGATGATCCTGGGCCTGGAAATAATGCGACCCGGTATTGTGACTCCGTTCCGGGCCGGACGCGATGGGATAATCTCTACCTTTTGGGTCGGAAACCTGATCAAATTCGCCATTCCGCTGGCAATGCTCGCGGCGTGTCAGGTCCTCACCATGCTGACGGCCGGGATAGATTTATCGGCTGGAATTGTTGCTACGGTCGCGGCTTTTGTCTGTGCGACTTTGAGTGCGATCTGGGGTGTTGCACCTGCGGTGCTGGTCGCACTTTCTGCCGGGCTGGTGGTTGGGTTGGTCAACGGGATTGGAGTCGGCATCGTTAGGGTTCACCCGCTAATAATGACGCTTGGTACGGGCTTGATCGCAACGGGCTGCCTTCAGGTTTACCAGCGGCTCGTTATCAATGCCGGATCCGATATCCCGGCTTTTCTGGAATGGCTGGGAATCGGACGGACATTCGGTATGCCTAACGGCCTGTTCCTCTTCATACCTTTTGCCTTGTTCATCTTCTGGCTGATGCGGATGACAGGCTTTGGCCGTTTGTTGTTTGCGCTTGGTTCAAACGAACATGCGGCCAAATTGTCTGGGGTGCGTTCCTGGCAGGTTTTCCTGGCCCTTTATGTCCTGTCTGGTTTGATCGCCGCCATGGCAGGGCTGCTTTATATTGGCATGATACGGCAGACATCGTTGAGTCTCGCCAATCCATTGCTGCTTCCGGCTGTTGCTGCTGCCGTAATTGGCGGAACTTCAATTTTTGGTGGTCGCGGCAGTTTTGCAGGCGCAATTGTCGGCGCTTTGATCATACGTGTGCTTGATACATTTCTTACGCTGTTACAAATGCCCGAGGGTGCAAGGACTGTTCTTTTTGGCGCGATAATTCTTGCCGTTACGGCGATTTATGTCAGGATTACAGGCACCAGATAACGAGGATACCCCATGTCCAGTTTCCGCGTTGCAGGCATAAGCTTTGACCATATGCATATGGGTGATCTGCTTCGGATGGTGCATGAACATCCCGAGGCTGAAATTGCCGCCATATTCGATCCCGACAGGGATAAAATGCAATCCGCCATCGGCACATTTGGTATTCCCGAGGAAAAGGTGTTCACCGATTTCGATACCTGTATGTCGGCAGGCCCGTACGACATGGCAATTCTGTGCGCTGCCACGGCAGACCATGCTGAGTTTACCGAAAAAATATCTCAGCATGGCCTTCATGTCTTCGTGGAGAAGCCATTCGCAGCTTCCGTTGCCGATGCACGCCGCATGATTGCCGCGATGAAGGATACGGGCAATCAGCTGGTCATCAATTGGCCGCTCAGATGGGTGGAAAGCCATGTGACCGCAAAAAGACTGATCGATGAAGGAATGATCGGAGACCTTATCGAAATCCATTTCTATGACGGCAATCGTGGCCCCTTGTTTCATCTAGCCGACAAGATCGAGGTAAGCCCAGAAGAGGTAGAGCGACAAAAACCGGATTCATGGTGGTACAAGAAGGCATCGGGGGGAGGGTCGCTCCTGGACTATCTGGGTTATGGAGCGACACTAGGAACCTGGTACATGGATGGCGAAGCGCCGATTGAAGTAACGTGTACTGTAGATAAAAC
>JBPCWJ010000033.1:0-10847 GCA_051009635.1 Rhizobiaceae bacterium | reverse complement strand
CGTTCATCCATTCAAACAAAGCACCCTGCTGGAAAACCATTCCTCGTTCCTGGCCTGGCCCGGTAACTGCATTTCCGTCGAGCAGGATCTGACCTTCTGTCGGCGCCAGGAAACCGGCTACAATGTTCAGTAAGGTGGTCTTGCCGCAACCTGACGGTCCGAGTACAGCCATCAGCTCACCTTGCTTGATGTCAAGGGAAACGTTTTTTAAGGCCTGTACGGAGCCGCCATTTGGCAGTTCGAAGACCATCGAAATATCATCAATTATGAGACCAGACATAGGGCAAGCCAACTCCAAATGTACTACGACCCGCCAATTGGGCGGGTCGCAGCAGTTTCAGTTACATTCCAGCTGCCGACTTTAGCGGACCGCTGTTTACGTTGTTTGAGTATGTATCCTGCGCTGAATCAATGCTGCCAGCAGACACGAACACATCAGCGACGCCTTTCATGAAATCCTGGCTGCCGCCACCCAACCACTTTGCAGATAGCTGCTCTTCTACTGAAGGAAATACGAATGTTGCCATTGTGGATTCTGTTTCGGCTTCATCCATGCCTGCATCCTTGGCGATGACAGGGAGCATGTCGTTTTTCATTTTCCCTTCGTTCCACATTGTATTGGCGTCTGCTGTGACCTTCAGGAATTTTGAAAGCAACTCTCCTTCTTCCGCGACGAAGTTGGCGGGAGCGGAGGTAACGTCAAAAACAAGAATTCCAAGCTCTTCCTTTTCGGCGCCAGTCAGAAGCACGTTGCCGTGCTCGACCATACGGCGCAGCGCACCACCCCAACCGCAAACCATGTCAAGATTGCCCTGGGCGAATGCGGCTGCACCATCCGGCGGTGCCATGTCCACGATTTCCATTGTGGAGATATCAACACCGAAATGGGCCATTTGCTTCAGGAATCCGTAATGGGCAGCCGTACCGATTGGAACGCCAACCTTTTTGCCTTCGAGTTCCTTTGCACTACCCTTGTCGATTTCCAGATTGGTGGCGACCACGCAGTTATCGTTGTCAGCGTAACTTACTGCCACGTCGACAACCTGAAGGTCCTGACCTGCTGATGCAGCTACGACAAATGGTGGAACACCCTGGCTGACCGCGATCTGAACGTCGCCAGATGCCATTGCAGCAGACATGGCGGTACCAGTATCGAATGAACGCCAGTTGATCTTGACGCCCATTTCATCTTCATATGTGCCTTTTGCTTTTGCATATTGGAACGGCATGGGCCATTCAAGGAAGTAGGCTACCGTAATTTCGTCCATCGCGGCGTTCGCCACTGCCGAACTCAAGCCGGTTGCCACAGCTATCGCTGCTACTCCTCTCAATAGTTTGCCAAAAATTTTCATTCCATCCTCCTTGGTAATTTCCAGTTTTTCGGCGAGTTTTGCGTATTTGAGGTACATGGCGCAATCAAGAATTTGCCCGGTACCCGATGTTGATCATGTCAGATTGTATTTCGTGAATCTCGACACGAAACTTTAGGTAAGACTCTCCCCTCATTGGAATCCTGGCTCTAATCGGCCAATGTCTTGTTTTGGTTTTGAACAGGCGTGTTCGCGGCTTTAACTTTCATTCCTACACGGTTTCGGCGATAGGCGAACTTGAATACCTTATTATTTTCACCAGCAAACACTGTTCTTAAAGCGAACAATTTTGCGCGCTTCGGGGTAGTGCCAGTTAGGCTCTGCCGACAAGTCCAGATGCCTTACTTATGGGTATATTGTTGCTTTGATATTGGGCAATTTGTCTACATTTCCAATAACAATCTGGACTTATTTCCAATCCACCGCTGGCCCTGCCGCCAAACCGGGCATTGTGCACAATATTTCTCCATCAACTAATTCAGAATCCATGCGGTCAGAATTTGTAAGGAACCAAGACAATGAATTTGACGCTGCAGCCCAACGACATTTCCGAGGTTATTGAAGCTGATCGTGCCCATCTCTGGCACCACCTGGTGCAGCATCGCCAATTCGAGACCATTGATCCGCGCATCATGGTCGAAGGACGCGGTATGCATGTCTGGGACGCTACCGGAAAACGTTATCTCGATGGTGTTTCCGGGGGGGTCTGGACCGTCAATGTTGGTTATGGACGCGAAAGCATTGCAGATGCGGTGCGCGATCAACTTGTGCGATTGAACTATTTTGCGAATTCGGCAGGTTCAATTCCCGGTTCCCAGTTTGCGCAAATGCTGATTGATGTCATGCCGGGGTTGAGCCGGGTCTATTATTCCAACTCCGGTTCTGAAGCCAATGAGAAGGTCTTCAAGATGGTTCGCCAGATTTCGCATCGCCATCATGGCGGGCGTAAATCCAAGATCCTGTTTCGTGAACGGGATTATCATGGAACAACGATTACAACGCTTTCAGCCGGTGGCCAGCCACAACGCGCGGCGCATTATGGGCCATATACTCCGGGATTTGTGGAAGTCCCGCATTGCCTTGAATATCGGAGCCAGTTTGGTGAAGTCGATAATTACGGTGAACTGGCTGCAGATGCGATCGAGGAAGTTATCAACCGGGAAGGGCCGGATACAATTGGCGCGATTTGTCTTGAACCAATAACGGCTGGTGGTGGTGTGATCACACCGCCTGCCGGTTATTGGGAGCGGGTGCAGGAAATCTGCTCCCGGCACAATATCCTTATTCATATCGATGAAGTGGTTTGCGGAGTTGGCCGCACAGGCGAATGGTTCGGCTATCAGCATTACGGTATCAAGCCGGATTTCGTGACCATGGCCAAAGGTGTCGCGTCTGGCTATGCCGCGATCTCCTGTACTGTTACGACCGAAGAAGTCTTTGACATGTTCAAGGACGATGCCAGTGATTCGATGTCCTACTTCCGGGATATATCCATCTTTGGCGGTTGTACTGCCGGACCGGCAGCGGCAGTGGAAAACATGAAGATCATCCGTGAGGAAGGTCTTCTCGATAATACCAAGAATATGGGAGAGCGCCTGCTTGGAAACCTGCGCGAATTGCAGGAGAAGCACGAGGTTATAGGTGATGTTCGAGGCAAAGGGCTGTTCTGTGGCGCTGAACTTGTCACCGATCGAAAAAGCCGTGAGCCAGTGGATGAGAGAAAGGTTCAGGCGGTGGTGGCGGACTGCATGGAGCAAGGTGTCATCATTGGAGCTACCAACCGCTCATTGCCTGGCTTTAATAATACGATCTGCCTGAGCCCGGCGCTCATAGCCACTGAGGGTGATATCGACCGGATTACAGAATCCATCGATGCTGCGCTGGAAAATGTGTTTGGCTGAATAGCCGGAAATATGGGGAGTTATCTTTTCAGCGGTAATGCGTGATTTTAAAAAATCGATAATGCCAGTTCCATGCAATTGCACTTTGATCAGGCCTTATGGTTTGATAGTAAGGAGTGCAATTGGAGCATAATCTGATGGCAATCCCTGTTGAGATTTTCTTTTTGGATCCGCAGCAAGGCGGCACGTTGCAGCAACAAATCCAGAGGATGATCAGCGAAGGAATCTTGTCTGGTCGATTCAGGCCCGGCGACAAACTTCCTTCCAGCCGTAAATTTGCTGAACATCTTGGCATTAGCAGGATGACAATCACGCTCGCCTATAATGCATTACTTTCAGACGACTACCTCTCATCCAAGGGTCGGTCGGGCTATTACGTGTCCCAGACCGCCCCACGGCGGGTTGCGTTTGATGTTCCAGTTACCAATGTCGGCGATACCGTCGCCTGGAGCAAGGCTATAGGTCAGCGTTATTCCGGGCAAATCATGCCGAATAAACCACCTGATTGGCGGGATTATCCCTATCCATTTATTTATGGCCAAACCGATGACAGAATCTTTGACCACAGCAATTGGCGGCAATGTGCGCTTCAGGCGATGGGGAAGCGGGAGTTTGGCGATGTTACTGCCGACTATTTCGATCAGGATGATCCTGAGCTTATCAAATATGTTGTAAGCAACACGTTACCGCGCCGGGGCATTATGGCACGACCGGAAGAAGTGCTGATTACCATGGGCGCCCAAAATGCATTGTGGCTCAGCGCGCAAATCCTGCTCAATCAGCGTAGAACCGCCGCGATGGAAAATCCGGGTTATCCTGGCCTTCGCGTTGTCTTGAAACTGACGCGGTGCAATGTCGAGCTTATTGCAGTCGATGAAGATGGTATGCAGTTTGAAAATCTGCCTTCAGGTGTGGATGTGGTTTTCACCACACCCAGCCATCATTGTCCGACCAATGTCACAATGCCGGTAGAACGGCGGCGTAAATTACTGGAATTGGCGTCGAAGGAAAACTTTCTGATCGTGGAAGATGATTACGAGTTCGAGATGTCCTTTCTCAAGGCCTCTGCTCCTGCCTTGAAATCGCTCGATCAGGAAAGCAGGGTGATCTATGTCGGCTCCTATTCCAAGTCTCTTTTTCCCGGATTGCGGCTGGGATATATCGTGGGGGCAGAGCCGTTTATCCGTGAGGCAAGGGCGCTGCGTGCCGCTATGTTGCGGCATCCGCCAGGTCATATTCAAAGAACGGTCGCAAATTTCCTTTCGCTTGGTCATTATGACGCTCTAGTCGCGCGGATGACCCAGAAATTCAGTGTCCGGCGTGAAGTCATGCATGAGGCAATAATGGAAAACCGGTTGCAGATAGCAGGCCACAATGTGTCCGGCGGCTCAAGTTTCTGGATCAAGGTCGATGATAGAATTGATACCAGGGTGCTTGCCCAGCGCTTGGCTTCTAAAGGCGTGTTGATAGAACCCGGTCATGTGTTTTTTGATGAGCAGGATGCGGAGAACCGGTATTTCCGGCTTGCTTACTCCTCAATTGCCCAGCACAAGATTGAACCTGGTATCAGGCTTATCGCCGAGGAAATACGGTCAATTGGACATATATAGGCTTGTGTACTGGCCCTAACCCGCTTTGGCTGCTCCAGATAATAAAAATCAAGAATTTGGCAGCACCGGTTCCTACCGGAAGCAATGATTAGTGAGGATCCCCGCCCATGAAAATGACCACTGAAGAAGCGTTTGTGAAAGTGCTGCAAAAGCACGGTATCAATCATGCATTTGGAATTATCGGATCTGCCATGATGCCGATTTCGGATCTGTTTCCGCAGGCGGGAATTACATTCTGGGATTGCGCTCATGAGGGTAGTGCCGGAATGATGGCGGATGGCTATACGCGTGTCACCGGACGTATGTCGATGATGATCGCCCAGAACGGTCCCGGCATCACTAACTTTGTTACAGCAGTGAAAACAGCATATTGGAATCATACTCCGCTGTTGCTGGTTACTCCTCAGGCCGCCAACAAGACGATCGGGCAGGGTGGCTTCCAGGAAGTCGAGCAGATGAAACTGTTCGAGGACATGGTTGCCTATCAGGAAGAAGTCCGCGACCCAACACGCGTAGCCGAAGTGCTAACCCGCGTCATCGCGCAGGCCAAGCGCGCCAGCGCACCAGCCCAAATCAACATGCCGCGCGATTTCTGGACGCAAGTCGTTGATATCGAAATACCTGAAATTGTCGAGTTTGAACGTTCTTCCGGTGGAGAAAGCTCGATCAGGGCTGCTGCTGATCTTCTGAGCAAGGCAAAAAACCCGGTCATACTGAATGGTGCCGGTGTGGTTTTGGCTGACGGGATTCCGGCTTCAATGGCGTTGGCAGAACGCCTCGATGCTCCGGTATGCGTCGGTTATCAGCACAATGATGCATTTCCGGGTTCGCATCCGCTGTTTGCAGGTCCGCTGGGCTATAATGGCTCCAAAGCCGGAATGGAACTTATCAAGCAGGCCGATGTTGTGCTCTGTCTTGGTACGCGTCTCAATCCATTCTCCACCTTGCCGGGATATGGAATGGATTACTGGCCGACCGATGCAAAAATTATTCAGGTTGACATAAATCCTGACCGCATTGGCCTGACCAAGAAAGTTGCAGTTGGCATTGTTGGCGACGCCAAGAAAGTGGCCGAAGGTATTCTGGACAATCTCTCTGAAGATGCAGGCGATCAGGGCAGGGCAGATCGTAAAGCCCGTATTGCGACAGAAAAATCCAAATGGGCGCAATTATTGTCCAGCATGGACCACGAAGAGGATGATCCCGGCACTACCTGGAATGAACGTGCACGGGATGCAAAGCCAAAATGGATGAGCCCACGCATGGCATGGCGTGCTATTCAGCAGGTACTGCCACGCGAAGCAATTATCAGTTCCGACATTGGCAATAATTGCGCAATTGGCAATGCCTATCCAAGTTTTGAGGAAGGCCGCAAATACCTTGCTCCTGGACTGTTTGGGCCTTGTGGCTATGGCCTTCCCTCCATTGTTGGTGCAAAGATCGGTAATCCAGATGTTCCAGTGGTCGGCTTTGCCGGTGATGGCGCATTTGGCATTGCAGTTAATGAATTGACCGCAATTGGCCGCGAGGAATGGCCTGCAATTACCCAGATTGTATTCCGTAACTACCAATGGGGTGCTGAAAAGCGGAACTCCACCCTTTGGTTTGATGACAACTTTGTCGGCACCGAGCTTGATGAGCAGGTTTCGTATGCGGGTATCGCCAAGGCCTGTGGTCTGAAGGGTGTCGTTGCCCGGACCATGGATGAGTTGACGGATGCACTTGATCAGGCACTAAAGGATCAGGCGGCGGGCAAGACCACACTGATTGAAGCGATGATCAATCAGGAACTCGGAGAGCCGTTCCGCCGCGACGCCATGAAGAAACCCATCAAAGTTGCCGGCATCGACCCCGCGGACATGGTTACAGGCTGATCCTGATTACTGGTCAGGATTAGCGAAAAATTTCCGCATGATAGCCGCCATTTTCATGTGAGCGTGAGAATGGCGGTTACGGATATGTACTGCAATGAAGACAGGCTGGAATATTGGATCGGCATCTTCGATTGCCTGGAATTTTCCTGAAGCCATCAGCTTTGCTGCTGTGTCTTCCAAAACAAATGCCGATCCCCCCAGCACTTCGAGAAGGCTGCATATTGCCGAGTTTTGTCCGCTTGCGAGCGCAGAATTTGAAAAGCCGGGCAGGATTTGCCGATGTACGCTGTCGAATAGCGGAGAGTAATCGGCGAAGATATATGATCCAGGGTCGATCTCGGTCAGTCTCGAGCCATGATCGCTCACGAGCCTGTATTTGACCTCTCCCACGTTTTCATAGTGAATGTCAGGCACATGTTTGGGTGTGAAAAGTATTGCGAAATCAATTTTCCCCGACAGAAGATCGGCGCACATTTGTGTGGAATAGTCCGGCTCGATATGAAATGCCGTCTCCGGCAGCATACTACGAAATTTTGAAATCCACGTTCCGATGTATTGCTCGGCAAGATCACTCTGCATACCGATACGCATCGAACGGGAGAAATTTCTGGAGGTTTGCAGGGCACGCGTCGCCTCATTCCACTCGTGGCGCAGAAGCCGCGCATGATCGGCAAATCGCTGACCAGCCACGGTCGGCTTGGTGCCGGCACGGCTTCTGGTGAAAAGCTTTTTTCCCAACGAATTTTCGAGCATCTTGATTCGTGCCGACACGGTTGATTGGGTGACTCCAAGACGGGCTGCCGTTCCGTTAAAACTGTTGGTTTCCATCAAGTCCAGAAATGTTTCCAGTGGCTCAATCTGCATGAACGGCTCCTCCCAAATTTCAGACTAATCGAAAATTCCGATTAATAAAGGTTTTGAACCAGAATTGATTAAACCTGCCAGTAGGCAGATAATTTCCACAAAAAAGCTGAGAGGATTGGCCGGTGGCAGAATTTCCCCAACGCGCACGTGTGGTCATTATCGGAGGCGGCGCCATAGGGGTGTCGGCTCTCTATCATCTGGCGTTGGCCGGCTGGACCGATTGCGTTCTACTTGAAAAAAATGAACTTACTGCAGGCTCGACCTGGCACGCCGCAGGCAATGTGCCGACATTCTCGTCGAGTTGGTCGATCATGAATATGCAACGCTATTCTGCGGAGCTTTACCGTGGTCTGGCCGAAAAAGTCGACTATCCGATGAATTATCATGTGACGGGTTCTGTGAGGCTTGGCCATTCTCAGGAAAGGTTGCAAGAATTCAAGCGGGTCATGGGCATGGGCCGGTATCAAGGTATGGATCTTGAAATGCTGGGCCCAAATGAAATCAAGACACGTTACCCTTTCACCGAAACGCATGATTTGACTGGTGCACTTTATGATCCATATGACGGGGACATTGATCCGGCACAGTTGACTCAGGCGCTGGCCAAGGGCGCGCGTGACCTTGGCGCAAAGATCATGAGATTTTGTCCGGTGATCGATGTATCCCGCAAAGATGACGAATGGATCATTGAGACTGAAAAGGGAAGCATTGCCTGTGAGTATGTCGTAAATGCTGCGGGCTATTATGCCCGTGAAGTAGGAAAATGGTTTGGACGGGATATGCCAATGATGGTGATGAGCCATCAGTACATGCTGTTCGATGACATTCCGGAAATTGTGGAATGGTCAGCCGAGACCGGCGCTAAATTGCCATTGCTGCGAGATGTGGACAGTTCCTATTATCTTCGTCAGGAAAAGAATGGGATGAATCTCGGCCCTTACGAACGCAATTGCCGGGCGCATTGGACCGATGAAGACGATCCGATGCCTGAGGATTTCTCGTTCCAATTGTTCCCGGACGATCTCGAACGGCTTGAATGGTATATAAATGACGCCGTTGAACGGGTTCCAATCCTGGGGACCGCAGGCCTGTACAAGACGATTAACGGCCCCATTCCCTATACTCCGGATGGAAACCCGCTGATCGGGCCAATGCCCGGTGTGCCGAACGCCTTTGAGGCATGCGTCTTCACCTTTGGCATTTGTCAGGCGGGTGGTGCCGGAAAGGTGCTGACCGAATGGGTGACTGAAGGCCAGACGGAATGGGACATGTGGTCCTGCGATCCGCGTCGTTTCACGGCGTTTTGTGATCAGGATTATTGCGTAGCCAAGGGCAAGGAAGTCTATGGCCACGAATATGCGATGCATTTTCCCCATCATGCGTGGCCTGCGGGCCGCGACAAGAAACATTCTCCAATTCATCAGCGTCTTGTCGACATGGGTGCACAGCTGGGTGCCTATAATGGCTGGGAACGGGCAAACTGGTTTGCCAAGCAAGGCGACGACACATCTGAAGAAGCAACACAGACCTGGAAGCGCGAGGGGCCGTGGCATCCTCGTGTTCGTGAAGAAAGTCTGGCGGTTCGCGATGCTGCGGGCATTCTCGATCTGCCGGGCTTCTCCAGATACATGCTTAGCGGTGACGGAGCGGCAGAATGGCTATCTGAACAAATGACCGGAAGGCTGCCTTCGGTAGGGCGTATTGGTCTCGGCTATTTTTCCGACGAGGATGGCCGGGTAGTAACCGAGATGTCGATTATACGATTCGGGGAAGATGATATTCTCCTGATCACCGCTGCAACCGCGCAATGGCATGACCGCGAATGGCTGGAGAGGCATCTTCCAAAGGATGGCTCGCTAAGTCTTGTGGACAAGACCGATGAGTATTCCTGTCAGATTTTTACCGGCCCGGCGACGCGGACAATATTGTCTGGAATTTGTGATGCGGATCTGAGTCTGCCCTGGCTTACCTGGCAAAAAACAGAAATTGCTGGCCGGGAGGTCTTGCTGTTCCGGGTTTCCTATGCGGGTGAATTGGGATGGGAAATCCATACCCGAAATGACGACACCGAAACCGTTTATGATGCAGTAATGGAGGCTGGCAAGGAGCATGGGCTAAAGCCGATAGGCATGTTTGCCCTGAACAGCCTGCGTATCGAAAAGGGATATCGCACCTGGAAAGGCGATTTGTCGACTGATTACACCATTCTGGAAAGCGGGCTGGATCGTTTCATCAATTGGTCGAAGCCGGATTTCAGAGGCAAGGCGGCGATGGAACGTGAAAAGCAGAAAGGACCCGGCAAGCGCTTTGTTACTTTGGTGGTTGATGCTGGTGAGTATGATGCTCCCTACATGTCTACGCTCTGGCATAATGACGAGGTTGTAGGCGAAACGACCTCAGGAGATTGGGGGCATCGTGTAGACAAATCAATTGCTCTGGGTGTGCTGCGTACCGAACTGGCAGAGCCCGGCACGAAACTGGAGGTGGAAATCTTCGGGAACCGCTACAACGCTGTTGTACAGCCTGACGGACCGATTTGGGATGCCAAGAATGAAAGGCTACGTTCATGAGCGCGAACGTTCCCTCATCAGCTCGCGCTGTCATCATTGGCGGTGGTGTATCGGGTTGTTCGGTCGCCTACCATCTTTCCAAACTCGGCTGGAAAGATATTGTTCTGCTGGAACGCCGCCAACTGACTTGCGGAACGACCTGGCATGCCGCAGGCCTGATTGGGCAATTGCGTCCATCTCAGAATCTGACAAGGTTGGCCAAATATTCTGCCGATCTTTACGTGCAATTGGAGGCTGAAACAGGCATTGCGACCGGCATGCGCCAATGTGGTTCGATTACGGTCGCGTTGACCGATGAACGCAAGGAAGAAATTCTGCGTCAGGCTTCTCTGGCCCGAGCCTTTGATGTGGAAGCAAATGAGATCGGGACTGAAGAACTAAAACAGCTCTATCCTCATCTTAATGTTGATGGCGTAAAGGCCGCCGTTCATTTGCCGCTCGATGGCCAGTGCGACCCAGCCAATATCGCAATGGCGCTGGCAAAAGGTGCCCGCCAAAACGGGGCCAAGGTCATTGAGGGCGTCAAGGTAACCAATGTTCGCACAAAAAATGGCCGCGTAGTCGGCGTCGATTGGGACCAGGGTGGCGAATCCGGAACCACGGACACAGACATTGTCGTCAATTGCGGTGGGATGTGGGCCCGCAATCTTGCAGCGGA
>JBPCWJ010000032.1:0-12889 GCA_051009635.1 Rhizobiaceae bacterium | reverse complement strand
GTCTCAAATATCGGGGCTATTCGAAGGGTTGTGACAGGCCTGCTTCAGGCCATTCCCGGAATGGGTTCGATTGTCATGCTGCTTGCCATGATCTTTTACATATTCTCGGTGATCTCAACCAAGTTGTTTGCTTCGTCCTTCCCGCAGTGGTTCGGCTCGATCGGGGATAGCGCCTATACGTTGTTTCAGATCATGACCCTTGAAAGCTGGTCGATGGGAATTGTGCGGCCAGTGATGGAGCAATACCCCTATGCCTGGGCCTTGTTTGTACCCTTTATCCTTGTGACCTCCTTTACGGTTCTCAATCTGTTTATCGGTGTCATCGTTGATGCAATGCAGACAGAGCATGAAGCTGAAGCACAGGCGGACAGGGCAGATTTGCACAAGGAAACGGAGAGAGTGCTTCGCGAGGTCAAGGAATTGCGCCGGGAACTTGCTGACCTGCAAATGTCCATCAACAACAAACAAAGTTGACCAAATCTCCTGTATCGGCTGAAAATTCTATTGTTATTCCGCCAATGCCGTTCATAGTAATCACGTAGCTTGCAAGCATTACGGTTCAATTGTCCCCGGGAGTATTGAAGATATGAAAAATCGTCTTTCGAAACTATGTTGCGTTGGTTTGCTGGCAGCTTTTGGATTTGGTGGCATTGCTGTTGCCCAGGAAATTCCGTTAGAGAAATTTAATGAGAGAATGAAAGAAGCCGCCGACAAGGCAGGTTTGGCATGCGGCAAGGAAATCGACAAATTTTGTGCGACAGTCAATCCGGGAGAAGGCCGAATTATGCTTTGCATGATGGCCCATAGTGACCAGCTTTCCAGCGAGTGTGGCAACGCGTTGCTCGAAGGTGCGATATTGGTCGGGGATGCATCCAACTTCTTCCAATATGCCGCAAATGCCTGCGAAGCTGACATTGAGAAAAACTGTGCCAATGCCGAAGTGGGCAGCGGAAACATCGCCGCGTGTCTCAAGGTCAATCAGGCGAAAGTGTCTCCGCAATGCCAGGAAGCGGTGAAGATTTTTCAGGAGAAGTTCGAATAGCGGACAAATCCGAATTATCCTAACCGGGGAGCAACTACCTTTCCACAGAAGCTGAAGTCAGTGAAGTTACGGCTGGAATGGTGGACGATGTTGGCCTAGAATAATTTTACCGTCTGGTAAAATATTTGGCCTGCAACCCCTATGGACGGGAAACTAATTCTTTCAATCGAAAAACAAAAAGAGGGAAACGACAATGAACTGGACCCCAAACCGCCGATCGTTCAACTCAATGCTTGCTACAATGGCCGGTGCAACAGCGCTGGGTATCAAGCCCTCCTTCGCTGAGACAATCAAGGTAGCGGGTATTTACACCCAGCCTATTCAACAAAAATGGGATGCGCGTCTGCATCAGGGGCTGGAGGCCGCAAAATCCAAGGGCGATATCGAGTATGTGTTCTCGGAAAAGGTTGCCAATACCGACTATATCCGGGTGCTTCGCGAATATTGTGAGTCTGGTGTCAAACTTGTCGTTGGAGAGGCTTTCGGAATATCCAAGGAAGCACGCAAGGTCGCAGATGAATATCCCGAAATCGCGTTTCTGATGGGTGACCCTTTCAAGCCACACGGCAATAATTTCTCGGTATTTGACAACTATATTCACGAGCCCTGCTATCTGATGGGGATCATTGCCGGTTTGATGACCCAAAACAACAGGCTTGGCATGGTTGGAGGCTATCCGATTGGTGAAGTCAACCGGCTCTTCCACGCCTTCATCAATGGTGCCAAATCGGTTAATCCGGATATCGAGTACAAGGTAACCTTTATCGGTTCCTGGTATGATCCGCCCAAGGCGAAAGAAGCTGCATTTGCACAGATCGAGGCTGGAGCAGACATCATGTATGCCGAGAGGGCAGGTGTGGTTGATGCAGCCCGTGAGAAGGGCGTGCTGGCCTTTGGCAATGTTAATGACATGAACAAGGAAGAAAACGGCACGGATGTCGTGGTTACTTCCGCGCTTTGGCATATGGAAGAAGCAATCGCCCATGCCATCGCACTGGTAAAGGCTGGTGAGTTCAAGGCCGAGGACTACAAGGAGTGGACGATGATGGCGAAGGGCGGAGCCAGCCTTGCGCCATATTACGAGTTTGAGGACAAGATTCCCGGTGACGCCAAGGCCAAGGTCGAAGAGGTCAAGGCGCAAATTCTTTCGGGTGATTTTGTGGTCGAGATAAACGACAACGAGCCTAAATCCTCTTACTGACAGCAGTAAGGTGACGGCTTCGCCAATTCTGGAGTTCCGGGGCGTTACCAAGCGCTTCGGACCTCTTGTAGCTAACGACAATATTTCATTGAGCCTGAACAAAGGTGAAGTCCTGGCGCTGCTTGGTGAAAATGGCGCCGGCAAGACCACGCTGATGAATATCCTATTCGGCCATTATCAGGCGGATGAAGGGGAAATTCTGGTCGATGGGGAACCGCTTGCACCGGGTTCCACACAGGCTGCAATCAATTCCGGGATAGGCATGGTCCATCAGCATTTTACGCTGGCTGACAATCTGACCGTTCTGGAAAACATCACGCTCGGTACGGAAAGCCTTTGGTCCTGGCGGCAGGATAATTCAGCGAACCGGGAAAAGCTGATTGGCATGATCGAGGATTATGGATTGGTCGTCGATCCTGATGCGATGGTTTCAAGCCTGTCTGTCGGCGAACGTCAACGTGTGGAGATATTGAAGGCGCTATATCGTGACGCTCGAATCCTGATCCTTGACGAGCCAACCGCAGTCCTGACGCCGCAAGAGGCAGATCGTCTTTTCGAGACATTGAAGTCGATTACGAAACGGGGCCTGGCGGTAATCTTCATATCGCACAAATTGCACGAGATCCTCGCTATCAGTACCGATATTGCGGTTCTGCGCCGCGGGGCGATTGTCGGCACATTGGCGACAAAGGATGCGAAACGAGAGCAGCTGGCTGAACTTATGGTAGGGCGCATCGTAACGCGACCCAAGCTTTCTGTGGTCGAACGAGGAGGGCCGGTACTCGAAATCGAAGGACTGTCGACGAGCGGCGAGGGATCTACATCGCTGAAAAATATCGATCTGGTTATCCACGCCAATGAAATTGTGGGGATCGCCGGTGTTGCCGGTAATGGTCAGGCGGTTCTTGCCAATATTCTCTCAGGCCTGATCAAGAGTTTCAGCGGTAGCATCAAGCTGAACGGCGCTGATCTCCGGGCTGGTGACCCAAGATCAATAGTTGCATCGGGTGTCGGACGTATCCCCGAAGACCGACATGCGGTCGGTATGGTGGGTGAGATGGAAATCTGGGAGAATTTGATCTCCGAGGATATTCGCTCCGAAGAGATTTCACATGGCGGGTTTATTATCGATGGCAAACGCGCCAGAGCCAGGGCGCGTGAGCAGATCGAGGAGTTCGATGTCCGATGCGAGGGACCGGATGCAGAGACAAAGCTTCTGTCCGGCGGAAATATGCAGAAGCTTATCCTGTCGCGGGCCTTGTCCCGGAACCCTTCATTCATTTTGGCAAATCAACCGGTACGTGGACTTGATGAAGGCGCGATCGCCTATGTTCAGCGCCGATTACTAGAAGCGCGAAAAGCGGGTGCCGCAATCCTGCTGATTTCTGAAGATCTTGACGAACTCATGTCCCTGACCGACCGGGTTGCTGTCATGTTCCATGGACATCTCAGCAGCGCGGAACCACCGGAAACGAGATCAATTGCCGAAATCGGCTTGATGATGGCGGGACAAGATCAAGCTGAATTACAAGGGGCTAGCCATGGTCATTGAACCCCGGCAGTCGGTGTCCCTGCTGCGGGCGGGCCTTGCTCCAGTCTGGGCGATATTGGCATCCATGGCGATATGTGCGGTCTTGATCGCATGGGCTGGCGCGTCTGTTCCCAATGCCTATGCGTTGCTGATCAAGGGTGCCTTTGGCTCATCCTTTGCAATCAAGGAGACGCTGACAAGGTCCATTCCGCTGATTTTCACCGGACTTGCGGTATCTGTCGCGTTTCGAGCGAAGTTCTACAATATTGGCGCTGAGGGCCAGCTTTATGCCGGTGCGTTAGCTGCAACATTTTTCGGAACAGGGCTAATAACCCTTCCGCCGGTGTTGATGATCCCGTTGCTAATCGTAACCGGCGCAATTGCGGGCGGCGCGCTACTCATCGTTCCGGTGCTTCTCAAAACCCATTTGAAAGTCGATGAGGTTGTAACAACCTTGTTGTTGAATTTCGTCGTGCTGCTCTTTGTCAGTTATCTGATTGAAGGGCCTTGGAAGGACCCGATGAGTCTTGGATGGCCGCAGGCCGCTTCCATCATTGATGAAGGTGTTTTTCCGCTGTTGCTAGAAAAAGGGCGATTGCATCTGGGTCTGATAGTTGCGCTGATCTTTGCCGTGCTGGTCTGGCTGATGATGCGGTTCACCGTGCTTGGTTATGAAATCCGGGCGGTCGGATATAATGCGAAGGCAGCAGAGTTTTCCGGCATCAATGTCAACCGGACAGTCATCATCACTGCGCTGATTTCCGGTGGGCTTGCGGGAATTGCCGGCGTCAGCGAGACCGCCGGTCTGAAGGGCTATCTGACCCTCGATCTATCGCCGGGCTTTGGCTATACGGGCATTGCGGTTGCCATGCTTGCGCAGCTTAATCCGCTGGGTGTGGTGCCCGCCGCAATCTTCCTGTCTGCTGTCTATGTCGGCTCTGATGCCATGAGCCGTGCGGTAAACATTCCCACCTATATCGCTGATATTCTCGTCGGCGTATCTGTTCTTGCTGTCTTGTGCAGCGTCATGTTCAGCCAATACCGGATCAGGTGGCTGAAATGAGTGATCTCATTGAAATCCTGTTTACCGCCGGTTTCTGGGCAGCGACTGTCAGAATTGTCAGTCCATTGATCTTCGGAACCTTGGGCGAATTGATCTGTGAACGTGCTGGTGTTCTCAATCTCGGTATTGAAGGCATCATGACCGTCGGTGCGATGGCGGGCTGGATGTGGGTTTATCAGGGCGGAGACTTATGGACCGGCGTGTTGTTTGCAGCATTTGTCGGGTCATTATTTGGTTTTCTTCACGCAGTTTTTACGGTGCATCTCGGCCTGTCTCAGCATGTCACGGGGATTGGTATTACGCTCTTCGGGTCGTCGTTGAGTTATTTCATCTACCGAATGCTGCTTCCGGATGCTACGACACCGCCCAAGATCGAGCCATTTGAGCCGTATCTGGTTCCCGGACTTTCTGATCTTCCAATTATCGGAGAAGCGCTATTCAGCCAGACGCCTCTTACCTATCTTGCACTGCTGACGGTGCCAATTGTCTGGTATGTCTTGTTCAGGACCCCGGTTGGACTCGCAGTGCGCATGTCCGGCGAAAACCCTGTCGCGGTTGAGGCGCAGGGGATCAATGTATTGGCGGTTCGCACCGGTGCGGTCATGGTTGGAAGTGCGCTCATGGCAGTAGGCGGTGCTTTCATCACCATGTCCTGGTTTGATGCGTTTTATTTCGGCATGATCAATGGGCGCGGCTGGATATGTGTTGCATTGGTGATATTTGCTTCCTGGCAGCCCGGCAGGGCGCTGTTGGGCGCGCTGTTATTTGCCGGGCTTGAAGCCATGCAGGTGCGCGCCCAACAATCGGCTGGAGCGTTTATTCCCTATCAGTTCTTCCTGATGCTGCCCTATATCATGTCAATATTGGCCATGATCGTGATGGCACGCAAAACCAGATATCCCCAGGCCCTGCTGGTTCCATTCCGGCGTGGCGAACGCGTTTGATTGGAGAGCATCGTGTTGAACGAAACAGACGGGAAATTTCTGCGATTGGCATATAATGATGCAAAGGCTGGTTTCGATGAGGGAGGCTGTCCAATCGGTTCTGTTCTGGCAAAGGGTGATACGCTTATTGCACAGGGTAGAAATCAACGCGTGCAGGGTGGAGACCCGATTGCGCATGGCGAAATGGATTGTTTACGAAAGGCCGGAAGGCAGAAAACCTATCGAGGTATGACACTCTATACATCGCTATCGCCCTGCATGATGTGTTCTGGAACAATTGTGCAATTTGGCATTGAACGGGTCGTGGTCGGCGAGAATGTAAATTTTGGCGGGAATGAAGACTTCCTACGCGAGCGCGGCGTTGAAGTTATAGTCGTCAATGATCAAAAGTGCATTGATCTCATGCAACGTTTCATCACAGAAAAGCCGGAGTTATGGGCAGAAGACATTGCGGAGGAAGCAGATTAGTCACGATGGTGCCCGCCTGAACCGGGAGCGGCAATAATTGTCCAACAGGCATTCTGATGCTCAAGGCCAAAAATGCGATTGTTTAAGGCCATAACAAAAATAACCCGCCAGCTTGGGGAAACTGGCGGGTATTTTTTACTTCCATGTGATCAGCAACGTAGCTTGGGGGGGTGCAGCTGACCACCAGATACAACTCCCACAAAGTGCAGAGATCGTCAAGATGCATTTTCACAAATTTGGTACAATTTTGATTGATTTATTGCAAACATGCCCTGGATTGTTAACAAAATGCTAAAGGTAAATTGATTTACCGTTAAACGAAAGTCGAATTTAGCGACGGATTTCGACAAATCAATGCATAGTCTACCTATGGAATCGCATCATTTTTGCTGTGGAGAATTAGAATTTGGTGATTTTTTAGATAAAATTGGCTCGTTGTGATGTGAATGCCTAAAATCAGACTATTAATGCGGGCCAAATTAGGTGGAATTTCTTTCACTTCTGCTCGATGGAATTGACCCAACTGCGCAGGAAACTCTCCTTACGCATCCGGTCCAGGAACACCATTAGGCCCGGCCCCAACCGGATAGGACGCACGCTTTGAGGGTCGGAGGATTCCCTGGGTTTGACCGGCGGCAAACCGGTCAGTTCAACCAGGTCAGGATAGTTTCCAAGTTCCGACAGAAAATCGATCATTGTTCCTGCCGCCTCGTAGTTTTTCACGGTGTTGGGTATCACCGCGGTCCTCAACATGACACTTACAAAGTCGTCCATTTCGACGGTTATTATTCCCGGTGTATCGCCCAGTTTAGAATTGGCATAGCTACCCAATACATTATAGGCAAAGGCCAGTTTGCCTGATGCTACATCGGCCAACATCGCGCCTGAACAACAATAAAGCCGCGTGTTCAGGCGTCCCATGACCTCGGTCAGGCGCCAGAATGATTCCGTGTTTCTGGAATCCTGTGTAGCGAACAGGTAGCCGGTGCCCGATGTCCTGACGTCATAGGTTCCTATCCGGCCTGCAAAAACTTCCGGATTGTCGCGCAATAGTTCGATGAGATCTTCCCGATTGTTTGGTATTTCCAGATATTCGAATGCTTTCTCGGATACCACCAGAACAGCGGGCTCCTGTGTGAAGGCAAATACGCGATCACGCCAGGTTGCCCAGTCTGGAAGTCTGGAAGTAGCATCAGAAACATATGACCTCGTGAAGCCGTCATTTGCCAATTTGGTTTGTAGATCCATTGCCGAGGAAATCGCCAGATCATAGCTTGCATTTTCATCGTGTATGGCGCGCATAACCTCGGAACTGGAAGCAACAACGTAATCAATCGCAATATCGGGATGGCGCTCCTGAAACTCGAGAATAATGGGTTCGAATACCTCGACATCGGCCGTCGACAGGATTGACAGCATGGTACTTCCAGCCGATGCAGGATAAGACCTGCTTGCCTCGATTTCAAATGCCCAAGCCAGGCTGGGAAACAGGCTCAGGACAAGGGCAATACAAGCGATACGCATGCGCCAATCCCGTTCTTGTTGGAACCTATTAAGAGTTTACCGCCATGGGCGCGAGCTACGTCATCGGCAATTGTCAGGCCAAGGCCGGAACCAACGATGTCTGTCACATTCGTGCCGCGTGAAAAACGCCTGGTCAGGTCTTTCATATCCGCATTCGCAAAGCCTCGCCCCTGATCAATAAAGTCAATCAGGCATGGGTTTGTGGAGGTGAGGCGAACGATGATCTCGGTTTCGTCTGGCGAATATTTAATTGCATTGTCGAGTATGTTCCGGACAGCATTCTGCAACAGTATCGGGTCGCCTCGTATCATTATCTTGTCATCTGGAAGCTCAAGATGAATGTGAATATCCTTCAGTTCTGCGGTCGGGGACAACCGATCAACAACGTCGTGCAGAAGTTCTTTTGGGTCGATTTCACGGGTTTCCAATTGGTCGGACCTGAATGTGACCATGGCATGGTCAAGCAATTGTCCGGCAGAGCGTGAACTTTCATCCACAGCGCGGATCATCTCGCGGACAGAACTACGGTTTTTAGGGCGTTCCATTTGGCGATGGATAACCTCAGCCTGGGTTCGGACGGTAGCGAGCGGGGTTCGGATACGGTGAGCAGCCTCTGCGATCAAATCCTCCGAGCGGGTCAGGGCATCCCGGAGTCGCAACATGAAACCGTTCAATCCGTTTACCAGCGGAACCAGTTCGCTGGGGGTGCGCGTAACAACTGGCCGGAGGTCATTGGGACCGCGTCGGGCGACTGATTCAGCTAATTTGTTGAGTGGAGAGAGTGCATTTTGGGCGGCAAACGCGCTCAAGGCCATTGCAAAAAGGAAGAAGCCGACCCCCACGGCAGTTGCTGTTGTCGTAATTCTGGATGATATTGCCGCCAGGCCCAATCTCGTTTGACCAACGATAACCAATACATTCTTTGACTGTATTCCCGTGCTCAATGTTCTCGAGACAGCGGCAGTACGAACATTGTCGCCCCTGTACTTCATGGTTTCAAACAGGGGAGATCTTGAGCCCACCGGAGCGTCTGATATTGGCAAGTCCTCATATCCGGTTAGCGTGGTACCATCGACGATCACCCGGTAGAACACGCGGTCTTCACTGATCGTTCCCAGCATGGACAGCGCGGAATAAGGAAGTTCCAGGCGAACCGAGCCTCCCTCGGAGTAGACAGCATCGGCAATGGAGGTGGCTGACGCCGCCAATATGTTGTCTTGGGTGTCTGTGGCGGCTTGTTCTGCAACGAAGCGAACGGTGAAGAAGAATGCCAATGAAAGAAGGGCTGCAATGATTGCAAGTTGCATGACAAGGCGGCGCCTGATCGAGCCGGTTGGTTGTGATGTGCTCATGATTTCTGTGTCATGTGATAACCGACGCCGCGTACAGTTTCTATCGTGACCGGCGAGTTCTGCAATTTTCGGCGCAATCTGCCAATGTAGACCTCGATGGCATTTTCGGAGACATCATCCTGAAACGAAAACAGCCTGTCCATAAGATAGGATTTGGAGAAAATCTTCCCCGGTGCATTGAAAAACACCTCGAGTAATCGCAGTTCCCGGTTTCGAAGCTGTTCGATATGACCATCGAATGTTATCTGGCCTGCGGTCGAATCAAATGTGACGCCGCCAAACTCCATACTATTATTTGCAGCGCCGCCCAGTCTGCGAAGGACTGCACGGGACCTGGCTTCGAGTTCGGAAAAATCAAACGGCTTGGTGATATAATCGTCGGCTCCGAGATCAAGCAGCCCGACCCTGTCTGATACCTCGGAGCGGGCAGTCAATACAATAACCGGCGTGGAATCGGCATTGGTTCGATGGGTCCGGAGGAACTCTCTGCCGTCTCCGTCCGGTAGCATAATATCCAGTAAAATCAAGTCGTAAGCGACAGTTCTTGTTCTAAGTTCTGCGTCACCAAGATTGGGTGCGTGATCGACAACATGACCATCCAGCGCAAAACGGTCCCCGAGCGCCTTGGCGAGTTCTTCATTGTCTTCAACAAGTAAAAATCGCATTGGTCAATCTGTATACGCCCGTGACAGGTTGGTGTCAGGTTACTGAACTAATGTCCTAGCAGAACGGGTTTCGCCCGGTCTGTCAAATGGGAGGATATAATGACAAAACGTCTACTCGCGGCGCTCGTTACGGGTGCTGTTCTAACAATTGGTGCCCCAAGCATTGTTTCTGCAGCAGAATGTATCGCACCGGCGAATCCGGGCGGTGGTTGGGATTTCACCTGCCGTCAAATCGGAAAAATCATGTATGATATTGGTGCTGTGGACAAGCCTATCCAGGTAACCAATATGGCAGGTGCCGGTGGCGGGCTTGCCTATAACCATGTCGTAAATGAGCGTGGTGATGATGCAGATCTCATCGTTGCAGCATCTTCAGCTACTTCGACGCGACTGGCGCAGAACGCCTATGCGGGAATGACGGCTGATCAGGTTCGCTTTGTTGGTGCGATTGGTGCGGACCCGGGCGTTATCGTGGTTGCCAAGGATAGCCCGCATCAGTCTCTCGGTGATCTGGTAGATGCAATCAAGGCAGATCCAAGTTCAGTTGCTTTTGCCGGAGGTTCGGCTGTTGGTGGTTTCGACCATCTGAAGCCATTGATGATCCTTCAGCGTGCCGATTTCAACGACATCAAGAAGGTTAAATATATTGGTGTTGATGGTGGCGCAGATGCGATTACCCAGACTGTGGGTGGTTTCACGCAGGCAATGACCGGCGATATGTCGGAAGTTGTGGGCTTCCTGAAGTCCGGCGATGTGCGTGTTCTCGCGGTTCTGACCGAAGAGCGTATTCCCGGTTTTGAAGACATTCCGACTGCCAAAGAGCAGGGCTTTGATGTTGTCGCGGTTAACTGGCGTGGTCTCTACATCCCGAAGGATGTGAGCGACGAGACCTTCAATAGCTGGGCTGACAAGCTGCAGAAAGTTGCTGATAGCGACGATTGGAAAAAGGCCATGGCAGATAATGGTCTAGCGCCATTCACCAAGGTTGGTGGAGATTTCCAGAGCTATGTTGATGGTCTGGTTGCCGAGATCAACAAACTCTCGAAAGACATCGGAGTAATTCAATAATGGCAAGTGACCGGATATTTGGTCTGGTCGCACTGTTTGTAGCGCTCGCATATATTGCGAGCGCTACGCAAATTCAGACCAGTTTTCTGGCTGATCCTGTTGGGCCAAAATCATTTCCCATTCTTGTAGGCTCTGTGGCTGCGATTTCTTCGCTGGTCCTGATCTTTCGCCCCGACCCCGATCCGCATTGGCCGGCACTCCGCACCTGGGGCTCGCTGGCATTAGCGGTATTTGTCCTGGTGATTTATGCCTATGCGCTCAAACCATTGGGATTTCTTATACCCACTGCGTTTGCAGCGGCCATTTTGAGCTATCAGATTTCGCCTAATACAAGAAATGCAGCCCTGTCAGGTATGGGTTTATCAGTTGGGTTATTCATCCTGTTCAAATTTGCCTTGGGTCTTGGTCTGGTTGCCTTTCCCAAATTTATCACCGGGTAGACGATAACGTGGATATTTTAAGCAATCTGGCACTGGGTTTTTCCATTGCACTTTCGCCATACACGCTGATGCTTGCCATTGTCGGCTGTTTTCTTGGTACGATTATCGGTGCCCTGCCGGGCCTTGGCCCGTCAAACGGGGTGGCAATCCTTATCCCACTCACGTTTACATTAGGGCTTGATGCGACATCTGCGCTGGTGCTGATGACGGCGGTCTACTACGGCGCAATGTATGGTGGGCGTATCAGTTCGATTCTCTTGAATATTCCCGGCGACGAACCGGCATTGATGACCACACTCGATGGTTATCCCATGGCCAAGGCGGGCAGGGCGGGAGACGCGCTGGTTCTTTCTGGTGTCGCATCCTTTGTCGGCGCATTTCTGGCGACAGTCGGCTTGATGCTATTGGCGCCGATGCTGGCCCGCGTTGCCTTCCTGTTTGGTCCCGCTGAATATTTTGCGCTTTACCTTCTGGCGTTTTGTACCTTGGGCGGGATGGCATCCAATAATCAGGCAAAATCTGCAATTGCTTCTTGTATCGGTCTTGCCATCGCGATGGTTGGTGTTGACAACAATTCCGGCCTTCCACGTCTGACCGGTGGGAATATGCATCTGATGGACGGTGTTGATTTCCTTGTTGCAATTGTCGGTCTGTTCGCCATTGCCGAAGTGTTTTTCTTCATTGAAAGCCACGGCAAGGGCTCTTCCATTGGTGTGAAACTGGAGAAGGTGACCATTCCGTGGAAGGACATTATCGTAACGAAATGGACCATGCTCAGATGTTCTGTAGTCGGATTTATAGCAGGCATATTACCAGGCGCGGGGGCGTCGCTGGGATCGTTTCTGGCCTATATGTCAGAAAAATCCCTCGCAGGAGACAAGGGTGGATTTGGCACAGGGGTTCCGAAGGGAATAGCCGCACCTGAAGCGGGCAACAACGCGGCTGCCGGTGGTGCGCTGGTTCCCATGCTTACGCTTGGCGTTCCTGGATCGGGAACGACGGCTGTTTTGCTGGCGCTTTTGATGACACTAAACATCACTCCGGGCCCGACATTGTTTACCGAACGGCCGGAAGTGGTCTGGGGACTTATTGCTTCGCTGTTGATCGCAAATTTTGTCTTGCTGCTGATGAATGTACCCATGGTGAAAATCTTCGTGCGTGTGCTTTCCGTACCGGCATGGGTGCTGTTGCCTGGCGTGACCATGATCTCGTTTGTCGGGATCTATTCGCTGTCAGGCAGTTACTTTGATCTGTTGTTGATGGTTGCCTTTGGCATTTTGGGTTACATTCTGCGCAAGCTGGATATTCCGACAGTGCCTGTAATCCTGGGTATCCTTTTGGGCGGTCATATGGAAGATGCGCTTCGCCGTGCCATGGTTTTGTCCGATGGTGACATAATCTTCCTCTTCTCGACGCCGATCGCAGTAGGCCTCTGGATAGCGGCAATCGCTGGCTTCGTTGCTCCAATGTTCCTGAGGAAAATTTTGCAGAAACCACAGGCGGTGACTGACTGATGGTGAAAGTCCTTATACCCTCCGGTGCGCTTGGGCTGAACTACGACAAGATTGCTTTGCAACGGGGTATCGATGCC
>JBPCWJ010000031.1:0-3594 GCA_051009635.1 Rhizobiaceae bacterium | reverse complement strand
TGCTCGACTTCATAAATTATGGCATCTGCTCCCAAATAGCGATGCACGGGTTTGCCGTCAAAATCGAAGAAATGATTACCCTTTTGCATGTGCCAGACCAAACCGCATTTAGTGGCCAAAACGACCTCGTCGCGCCGGCCTTCCAATGCCTTCCCGACGATGGTTTCCGCCACTCCCTGCCCATAAACCGGTGCAGTGTCGATCAAGCTAATGCCTTCATCGATCGACGCCTGGATGGCCCGGACAGATTTTGCTTCATCCGTTCCTCCCCACATCCAGCCGCCAATCGCCCAAGTACCAAGACCGATAGCAGAGGCCTCGATTCCGGATCTCCCGATTTCCCTGGTGAGCTGTTCACCTACGCTGATATCAAGCAAAACTTAACTCCTTTTCGAGCACCGCCTCGGCAGTACGTTCATCCGTAACCAGTGAATTGAAATATCCGCCGTTCAATGCAGCGATAATTGGCTCGACCTTTTCGGCTCCGGATGCGACCGCAATTGTCACCGGAATTTGGGCAACCTCGTTGGGCAGCAGGGCCACCAGACGCAGATTGTAATCATTGCTGGATTGCTTCCCGTCATGATCAATGAGATGGCCCAGATACTCGCTGCGAACGCCGGAATCATAAAGTCGTTCGCGTTCGGCCTGAGACATTGGGCGGGCTTCATAATAGGTGGAATTGTCGCCCATGACTGCGCCTATACCGACCAGGGCAACAGCAGCCTGGCGTGCCTCATCCATGACACCACGAACTGACTTGAGCGACATGATCAAATCCCGCTCTTCAGCGGAGTCTGCATGTAGCGGAGCATGAATGAGGACAGGCCGACCGGAGAGTTTTTCGGCCAGACTCGTAGCAAGGTGATTTACATCTGTGTAGTGCTGACCCTGCACCCCGCCTGTCATTGGCACGATCTTTACATCATAGGTCCGGTCTGCGGTAAGATTCTCGATAAGCGCGCTAATCGATTTGCCACCTGAAATGGCAATTGTCTCACCATCGCGGATGGTCTGAAGCAGCATCTGCGCTGCTCCCTTTCCGACCTGGTTAAGCGTTGCCTCCGCACTGCCTGTTACTGCCGGGACCACGACACAGTTTTTAAGTCCCCACTTCCTCACAAGCTGATTTTCAAGATCGAACAGCGGCACAAACGGGCTGTTGATTGTAATTTGCACCATGCCCAATTCCCGGCCCTGCTTGATCAGCCGGTTTACTTTCGCCGAAGACAAACCCAATTCTGCGGCAATTTGTGATTGCGGAAGCCCGTCCTCGAAATGAAGTGACAAAACTCGCGCAATGGTCCGCATCTGTTCAAAATCCGGGGCGCTTGAATTCACGACGACCTCCCCTTTTGGCTGACTACATGATTGGATGCTGCAGCGATCAAAAGCGCAGCGCCGATAACAAGCGTTTGGTAATAGGCTGGGACCAATGTCAACATTCCTACCGTAAGCGACATGATGATCAAGGCGCCAACGAAAGATTTCAGAACCCGTCCTTCACCGCCGCTAAATGCAGTTCCGCCCAACAGGACAACAAGAATGACGGTAAGTTCCATGCCATCGCCTGATAGCGGGTCTCCCAGCGACATGAAGCTGGATCTCGCAATACCGGCCAATGCAGCGGTTACGCCGACGATGCCGTAAAGCAGCCAAACGATCTTGCCGGTATTGATGCCTGATAATTTCGCTGCGGTCGGATTGCCACCGGTCGCAGCAGCAAATTTGCCGAGCAAAGTCCGGTTTTGGACAATTACCAGCGCGATTGTGACAAGAACCGCCACCCAGAATGCCATGGGTAACCCAAGGAATAAGCCTTCACGCCCGTAATCGTTGAACCAGCTTGGCATTTTGAGCCCGCCACCGGATTTGATTGCTGAAACACCATCGGTGACCAGCAATAGCGCGATACCCTTGAAGAGGCTGAGCGTTATCAATGTGGCAATCACCGGCGTGATCTTGAGCCGGACAACGAGAAAGCCATTTATGGCTCCCAATCCGGCACCGAGTATCATTGTGATGACGAATGCAGGCAGGAAGGGAACACCATTGATGGCGAGCATCGCATAGACGACTGCACAAAGGCTCATTGCACTTCCGACCGACAGATCAATATATCCTGATACCATCAGCAGGGTGAACGCACCGGCCAGTGTGAGCAAGGGAGCAGAAATCCTCAACACGTTGATAATATTGTTCTTGTTCAGGAAGTTCCCGCGCTCAAACAGATCAAACTGGTCGAGATTTGCCGTACTGAGAATTGCAACGACAGCCAACAGGACAAAGTAGATATAGTAGTTGCGCAGGAACTGCGTAAACCTGTTCTGCCGTTCTTCCGGTAAATTGGCGTGCGTAGTTGACTGGCTCATGACAATCACCGGTTCCTGCGGGCCAGCGCCCAGGTTTGCGCAACAATTGCGAGAAAGACGGCGATCGCCTTGAGGATGAATTGCCAGTCGGGAGACAATACCAGGCCGGTCGTTGCAGAGGTTACGACTGCAAGGATGATGGCACCGAAGAACATGCCTATGACCGAGCCGAATCCTCCGGCAATGGCAACGCCGCCCAAAAGCGCGATTACAAGCGCGTCAAACTCCATCAGCATGCCACGATTTGAAAAGCCGGATTTGAATTCCGAGGCAAGCAGGATACCGACTATTCCGGCAACCGCTGAGCTGAACAGATACAGATAGGTGATGTGCCGCGCACGATCGATCCCCGACAAGGTTGCTGCTACGGCGTTGGAACCGATCCAGTAGGTCTTGCGGCCAAAGACGGATTTCTTCTCAATGAAAATTGCAACGAGGATTAGAATACCCATGAGAACAACCGGTAATTTCACCGATGTTCCAAACATGAACATATTGCCGAGTACCCCGAACTCTTCAGGCAAATTCGTATTTCGCTGAGAACCATGGGTAATGACCTGGGCAATGCCACGAGCTACCATCATTGTTCCGAGCGTCACGATGATGGACGGTATACCGAACCGCACGACAAACAGCGCGTTCAACCCACCAATCGCCATGGCACCCAGGAGCGCACAGGTGATGGCCATGAGATATGGCATTCCCAGCCCGTTAGACAGTGCATTTGCACCGTCGGCAGATTGCGCAAACCAGACCGAAAGCACCCCGGACAATGCCACGATCCCGCCAACGGACAGGTCGAAGTTTCCTGACACGAGTAGAAAGGTAACGCCAACGCCCAGGGCGATAACCGCCCAATTGTTTGTCACCAGATTGCTCATGTTCTGCACTTGACAGAAGTTTGGCACCAGCATGGAGGCCAGCAAAAACAGCGCCACCGCCGCAGTTGCAACCAATAGCGTGATAAAGCTTTCATCGCTTAATTTTCGTTGGGAGAACACCGCTCTTGGCTCCATTTCCAGGGAAGCGCTCACTGTACCGCTCCTTGTCCGCCACCTGTCACCACATTCAATATGTGGGCAACATCAACGTCAGCACTGTTTGGAATTTCTTCCACAAGGGAACCCGAATAGAGCAGGAAGATCCGGTCGCATATTCCAAGCACTTCCTCAAGTTCGGATGAGAAGACAGCAACCGAAGTTCCTGATTCTGACAACTCTCT
>JBPCWJ010000030.1:0-3576 GCA_051009635.1 Rhizobiaceae bacterium | reverse complement strand
ACTTCGCTACCAGAATGACGGTGTCCGGCTCCCGCTGTATCATTCCCCCCTTTATTAGCCTATAGTAAAATAAACCAATAATATTGGAGGGAGCTGATGAAAATTCTCAGGCAGTTTGTTTTCGTTTGCGCCATCGGGATTGGCGTAATGTTTGGAGTAACGAAGTCTGCATCTGCCGGCTTGCTGGCAAATCCGCTCGGAACAACTGTTTTGCCACAACTGTCCAACGAAATTGCAGGTAAAGAAAACTCCTATCTTCATGAAGCAAGGCGTGGATACCGCAGAGCGCGCGGGCACAATCGCCGTGCATATCGCAGCAGCAGACGAGGTTATCGACGTCATGCCAGCCGCAGCTATCGCGGCAACCGTGTCCGTAGCCATCGCCGGCACGCCAGCCGTGGTTATCGTGGAAAAAGGACAAGGTATTATCGAAATCACGCCCGAAGGCATTACTACAAGCCTCGCAGGTATGGTTATCGCCGCTATTCCCGCCGTAGCTATTATCCAAGCTTTTACTATGCGGCTCCAATCTACTATCCGCCGACGGTTTATGTAGCGCCGGCACCGGTAGTTCGTGAGGGAGAATGCGCATATTGGGCTCAGCAATGTGAGCGAAACTGGAATACCAAAAGTGATTTCATTGGGTGCATGAAATATCAGGGCTGCTACTAGTTTCGCCTTCAGGAACGCAGGTACTTTTGCAAGGTTGCCTGCGTCCCGTCCCGCCAGAGTGCATTTAACCGTTCGGAAAACGCATCAACAAAGATGGGTTTTTCATTCAATGATCCAAAAATTTCGTGCATCTCAAGAAATCTGGACGGTTCGGATTTTGCTGCCATTGCCTGGGCTTTGAGACGATCTGCAGCAATATCCTCGATGAGGATTTCACTACCGTTTTCGTCAATGCCAGCGCAGTATCTACACCAAAGTGCTACTTCAAGTGCTAACCCGCGTACGGGGATACCAGCATCCAGACAGGCTTTAATCGTGGGTAGAATAAATTTTGGCTGGCGGTTTGAACCATCCAGGCACAGCCTGGCAATCGTGTCACCAAGTAGCGCGTTTGAAAACCGCTTCACCAAGGTCCGGTAATATTCCTCCAGGCTAACTCCTGGAATCGGCGGAACTGTTGGCATGATCTCATCGTGGACAAGTTTGTCGTAGAATCCTCCAACGAGTTTATTTTCCATTGCTTCATGGGCGTATTTTATTCCCATGAGCGCAGCAGGATAAGCAATGGCAGCATGCCCGCCGTTGAGCATTCGCAGCTTCATCAGCTCATATGGCGCGACATCATTTACAAATTCCACGCCAACCGTCTCGAGTGCCGGACGGCCGTTTGAGAAATTGTCTTCAAGCACCCACTGACGGAAGGGTTCACATACGACAGGAGCAGTATCAACGATATCGAACTCATGGCGAACAAGATCAATTTCGCGTTCGCCAGTGGCGGGCGTAATGCAATCGACCATGCCATTAGGGAATGCGACATTGCCTGAAATCCATTTTCCCATGTCGCCAGACATTGCACCTGCCAGACCCAGAATTGCTTGCCTTGCGACGTGGCCATTTTCCGGAAGATTGTCGCAGGACATGACAGTAAAGGGCGCGATCCCGTTTTGTCTTCGATTTGCCAATGCCGCGATAATTATACCAAAGACGGTGGATGGTGTTTCCCTGTTGGCGATGTCCTTTGCAATCTCACCGTTCGAAACGTCGAAGCCACCGCTTTTGGCATCGACAAAATATCCGCCTTCGGTGACAGTCAGGGAAACAATCCTGATTTCCGGGTCTGACATAGCGGCAATTAACGCCCGAGCATTGACTTCGGCAAACCCAATCATTGAAGCGCATATTTCAGCTGAAAAACCATCAGGATCCAGTTCGACCACCGTTGTCAGCCAGTCCTGGTTTATCAGGCGTTGACGCATGACATCGTCATAAGGTTTTACGCCTGCACCCATTATTGCCCAATTATGATCCCTTCCTGTCTGAAAGAGCCTATGCAGGTAAATCGCCTGGTGGGCGCGATGAAAGTTTCCTACTCCCACATGAATTATTCCGGGGGTTAGTTCTTCCCGACGATAGGACGGCTTAACCACAGAATCCGATATGAGCGGCAGGTTTGCCAGACTCAGGCTTGCGGCCATTTCTTTTTCATCCTGAATCAGCATCAGCGACACCATGGATTTGAATGGTCAAACACGAAACAGATCATCAGCTCATCCAGTTTCCGCCATCTACGTTGTAGGTTTGGGCAACGATGTAGGATGCCTCATCGCTTGCCAGGAAAACGGCCATTCCGGTCAGATCATCGGCAGTCGCCATTCGACCGAACGGAACTTCGCTGCCGACCAATTTTTTCTTTTCACCCAAGGGCCGGTTTTCATATTTGGCGAACAACGCATCGACCTCATCCCAATGCTCGCCATCGACCACGCCGGGCGCTATTGCATTGACGTTTATGCCGTATTTGATGAGATCGAGACCGGCTGATTGGGTCATGGAGATGACCGCAGCCTTGGTCGCGCAATAGACCGCAACAAGGGCCTCCCCTCGCCGTCCGGCCTGGCTCGCCATATTGATTATTCTGCCGCCGTTTCCTGCTGCAATCATGGCCTTGGCGGCGGCCTGCATCATGAACAGGGTACCAGCAACGTTAATCGCAAATAGCCGGTCGTAGCTTTCCCTCGATATTTCAATGATCGGGGCCAGATCAAAAAGCGCAGCATTGTTTATGAGAATGTCCAAACCGCCGGATCTATCAATCACAGCATCAACCGAAGCATCGATTGAATCCTGACGCGTTACATCAAGCTCCACGCCATAAGCATTTTCCCCGATTTCATCTGCGGCAGCCTGAGCCCCGGTGTAATTTATATCGGCCAGGGCAACAGTCGCACCCTCTTTTACGTAGGCTTTTGCATATGCAAGACCTATTCCCCGGGCAGCCCCTGTTATCAGGGCAGATTTACCCTGTAACCTATTCATCTGATAGCCAGACCATCATCATCGAACCGATGAATCTTGTCTTTTCTCGGCGTCAGATAGACCGTGTCGCCATAGTTGATGTCCAATTCCCCATCCGCACGGACAGTAAAGGAATCACCACCGTCAATGGTGATGTAGAGGAAGGTGTCTGAACCTAAATGCTCGGCAACGCCGACTGTACCCTTCCAGTCGCCTGATTTCTTGGAAATGTTGGTATGTTCGGGCCGGATGCCAATAGTCTTTGTCTTATAGGGTTTAGCGAACTTCCCCGTGAGAAAATTCATCTTCGGTGAACCGATGAAACCGGCAACAAACAGGTTGCGTGGATTCTGGTACAGTTCCATTGGTGAGCCTACCTGCTCAATGACACCGGCATGCAAGACAACAATCTTGTCAGCCATGGTCATAGCTTCGACCTGATCATGGGTAACGTAGATCATCGTGGTCTTGAGCTGCTGGTGCAGTTCCGTGATTTCGAGACGCATATTGACCCGAAGCGCGGCGTCCAGGTTTGAGAGCGGCTCGTCGAACAGAAACGCGCTTGGCTCGCGGACAATTGCGCGACCGATTGCAACACGCTGGCGT
>JBPCWJ010000029.1:0-4616 GCA_051009635.1 Rhizobiaceae bacterium | reverse complement strand
GGTCTGATCCGCTCCAATACTGAATTACTGGAACTTCAGGGTGTGACAAGACTGTTCCGCAGGGACGCAACGAGGCTGGGGCCGATTGGAAACATTTTACCGTTTGATTTGGCATTTGCCGACCCGCCCTATCGCAAGGGGCTGGGTGAAGCTGCTGCGCAGTCGCTGCTCGAAGGGGGATGGCTGAAGCCCGGCGCTCTCTTCATTCTCGAGGAGGATTCCAGCCATATGCCAGCAAAGATCGACGGTTTTTCTTTCCAAGATCGGCGCGATTACGGTGATACAGCAATTTCCTTTTTCAAGGAGAATCGAGCATTGTGATGCAGCGTTTGTCTCCATTCACGCGAAAATGACAAAAGATTAAGGTGTCAGACGCACAATGGCGCCTATATCATTTTCGGAGTATGCAATTTAAGCGGAAGGAATGGTTTTTGATGAGGACCACGCTCAGTAAACCGGCAGTTTTCTTGTTTGTATTCCTTATGGGAATTTCGGCGGTGATCGCTGCGGGAACCGCAAAAGCATCGGACACAATGAAATTCGTGGAACCGTCAAGCTTCGTTCTGGATAACGGGCTCGAAATTGTTGTCATTCCCGATCACCGCGCACCTGTTGTCACGCACATGATCTGGTACAAGGCCGGTGCAGCCGATGAACCTTGGGGTAAATCGGGCATTGCCCATTTTCTGGAACATCTCCTGTTTAAGGGAACAAAGACTGCAAAGCCGGGTGAATTTTCTGCCGCAATCGCCGGGATAGGTGGTCAGGAAAACGCCTTTACAAGCGTTGATTATACTGCCTACTACCAGAAAATTGCTCCTGAATCTCTGGAAATGGTGATGCGCTATGAATCGGACCGGATGCAAAATCTGGTGTTGACCGAACTGGATGTAGCGACCGAACGTGATGTGATCTTGGAAGAACGCCGTCAAAGGGTTGATGCCAGTCCAGGTTCAATTCTCGCCGAAGCACTGAACGCAGCAGTTTACCAAAATCATCCCTATGGCATTCCGATCATCGGATGGGAACACGAAATGACGGCATTGACACTGGAGGACGCCGTCGATTTCTATGATCGTTTCTACACACCCAATAATGCGATTCTTATTGTTGCCGGTGATGTAGAGCCGGAAGAAGTGCTTGAACTGGCGAAAAAGACCTATGGTCCGATAAAACGCCGTGCCGAGCCCGGCCAACGCGTTCGCCCAGGCGAGCCCGGATCAAACGCGAGTCGCGAGGTAAGTTACCGTGATGCGCGGGTCAGCATACCCTCAATGCGGCGCATTTACCTGGCACCATCCTACCGTCTTGCTGAACCGCGTGAAGCCGAGGCGCTTGATATTCTTGCCACTGTTCTCGGTGGCGCTTCCACAAGCCGTATCCGGCGAGGGCTTCTCGTCGATGAGACCATCGCCTCAAATGCAGGAGCATCCTATTGGGGCGGGTTTTACGACAATGCCGAATTGTCGGTTTATCTCACACCACTACCCGATGTTGACCTGGAAACCGCCGAAGCCAGACTTGATACAATCATTGAAGATTTGCGCCAAAACGGAATTACCCAGGAAGAACTGGATACAGCCAGGGATTCGCTGATCAAGTCCATGATGTTCAGCAGTGACAGCCAGACCTCCATGGCTAGGCTTTATGGCGCTGTGCTGACATCAGGTGGTACTGTCGAGGATGTAGTACAATGGCCGGATCGGATGATGGCGGTCACCGTCGAGGATGTGAACAAGGCGGCCAGGAAATATCTGGACAAGAGGCGCTCAACAACAGGTTATCTATTGCCGGAGACAACGCTATGACTGCCCAATCCAATATTTCCGAAATGATACGTTCCCGGACCCTGATGTTGGCGATAGGCGCCATTTCGATTGCATTTGTGGCATTGGTGGCAACCGCAACAAATGTGAGAGCCATTACTATCCAGGAAGTGGAGGGCAACAGCGGAATCAAGGCCTGGCTGGTCGAGGATTATACAGTCCCGATCATTACAATATCTGCATCCTTTCGCGGTGGCGCAACGCAAGACCCAGATGGCAAGGAAGGTATGGCAAGCCTGCTCTCAACGCTTTTTGACGAGGGTGCCGGCCCCTATGATTCAAAGGACTTTCAGGCGCGTCTCGAAAAACTTGGCGTTTCCCTACGGTATAATGACTCCAGAGACGGTTTCAGGGTCTCGTTACGCACTCTGAAGTCAGATCTCGATAATGCTGTCGAAATGATGCAGCTCTCGCTTTCTGACCTGCACTTTGAGGAAGATTCCATCAGCAGAATGCGGGAAGCCCTCAAGGCCAGAATATTACGCCGTGAGAACAATCCATCCACCAAGGCGGGCGAGGCGATTCGCACCAGCCTGTTTGGCGAACATCCCTATTCCCGTTCCTCAAGAGGAACAATCGACGGTCTTACGGCAATCTCGCGCGGGGATCTGGTCAGCCATTTCAAACGCCTTTTCGCAAAGAATAATCTGACCGTGGGAATAGTCGGTGCAGTAAATTCCGAAGAAGCCGCTGATTTGCTGGATGAAATATTTGGCGGGCTACCGGAGACAGCCGATCTGAACCCGGTGAAAAGAGCTGAAATCAGTTTTGGGGAAGATATCCGCATAGAAGAGGAGCTGCCCCAGTCAACAATCACACTGGCACTGCCCGGCGTACCGCGCAGCGATCCCGAATTTTTTGCGGCCTATCTGATGAACCAAATTCTTGGCGGTGGGAGTTTCTCATCCCGTCTTTACAATGAGGTCAGGGAAAAGCGCGGACTTGCCTATTCCGTCTATTCCAGCCTGACCAATTATGACAATGCTTCTTTTCTCTCCATGGGTTCAAAGACCAAGTCGGACAGGGCAGACGAAACATTGTCCATCATGCGGGCTGAGATCGAGAGAATGGCAAATGACGGACCCACACCTGAAGAGCTGGAAAGCGCCAAGAAATATGTAATTGGCTCCTACGCTATCAACAATCTCGACACAACTGGCAAGATTGCGCGAGCCCTCGTTGCCATGCAGGAAGAAGACCTCGGAAGAGACTATATCGACCGAAGGACAGAATTTATTAATTCGGTAACCCTGGAAGACGTAAAGGCCGTCGCCAAGCGCCTATTGTCACAAAAACCGACAATCGTTGTGGTGGGACCTTCGGCCACGTGATAAAATTTCCGTTCTAACCTATTGGTAGCTTTGGAACGGAGGTATGTCTTGAAGGAAGTTGCGCTGGCATTGGGCGGCGGTGGCGCACGCGGAATAGCCCATATTCAGGTGCTTGAAGCACTTGATGATCTTCAAATCCGCCCTGTCGAGATTGCAGGCTCATCCATTGGCGCGATCATGGGTGCAGGTTACGCGGCTGGCATGAGCGGCGCTGAGATGCGCGAATATGTAATCGAGACATTTACCAATAATGCCCAGGTCATGAGTCGGCTTTGGAGGTTAAGGCCTGATACGCTCCGTGACATGTTCTCACAAGTGCCGCGTATTGGGGAATTGAATGCCCAGAAGGTGTTGCGGGCTTTTTTGCCCCACCGGATTCCCGAGACATTCGAAGAACTTGAAATACCGCTAAAGGTTACCGCAACAGACTATTATGGGTGCACACTGACGGTAATTGAGGAAGGCGGGTTATGGCCTGCAATTGCGGCATCTTCGGCAATACCCGCAGTTTTCCGGCCGGAGATGATCAATGGCCGGGTCCATGTCGATGGCGGTATTTCCAATCCGGTTGCTTTTGATCTTCTTGAAAAAAGGGATCGAATAGTGGTCGCGGTAGATGTTGTTGCCGCACCAAAGGGAGAGGCCACCAGAATTCCGTCACGTCTTGAGGCGGCTTTTGGTGCCAGCCAGTTGATGATGCAGGCCCTGACCAGCTTCAAACTGAAATTGCATCAGCCGGACCTTTTGGTAAGACCGGCGGTAGAGCAGTTCAAGGTTCTTGATTTTCTTCACGCGAAGGAAATTCTGGAAGCAACCAGCCCCACACGTTCTGAAGTTCGCACGAAGCTCGAACGTATTCTAAGTTCTTCCTGAGCCGTCTTTGCCGGGACGGCAATTTTGAATAGGCACTAGTATCGCTGCTCGGTATCGATACGCCCAAACAATGCACCCTTGCCGGATGTGAAAGGCGAATTTGCCGATGGGGGCGGGGAAACTGTAATTCCTTCCCTTGCTGCGCGTTCCGGGAGTTTCTTCAATACTGCAAAGCAGCTGGCAATCGCCATCGCCCCAAAGACAACGCCTCCCAGGCTCCAACCGGCCAACACACCCATTGGTCCCCAACTTTGGGCGACATAGACAAACGGAATCACTCCAAGCGTTGCTCTTCCCCAGTTGAAGACTGTAGAGAGATATGGATAGTCGAGATTATTGAAGGCCGCATTGGCAACAAACAAGGCAGCCATGAAGATGAAACTGGCTGTGGCGAACACGCAGAAGAACCAGACGATATCTGCAGCATCACCTGTAGCGCTGAAAACCATGATGATGACCGGATTTAGCAGCGCAAGAAGTAGCCACATAACCGCAACATAAACAGCAGATGCAATCATGGAATCGACAATCGTTTGGCGCACACGGTCAATTTGTCCCGCACCGTAATTCTGGCTGAGAATAGGTC
>JBPCWJ010000028.1:0-8056 GCA_051009635.1 Rhizobiaceae bacterium | reverse complement strand
GCTTCGCGTTCCCGTGGAATTCATCCCTTCAAGAACGCATCTATCGATGGTCCGCGCCAATAATCGTTCGCCGGTTGAATATGCCATTTTCTCACCGGTCGCCTATGCTGCCATTGCAAATATGTGCCAATGCGTTGAGCCGCTGGTAACTGCACGTACAAATGACGGATCTTCCGGTTTCCGGATTGCCATCTACACCCTGCCGGAGGGGCCGGGAAGTGTGTCAGCCCTTTCCGGCAAGACAATCGGCATGATCAAATCCGACGCCGTCGGAGGAAACGACTTCGCCCTTTATGAATTGGCAGCTGATGGAGTCGAGGAAGGCGAAAACGGTTTCGAGATCCGCAGTTTTGACAAAGGTGAGGAGGCAGCCGAAGCGTTTCTCAATCGGGAAATCGATGCGCTGATGGGTTGGACCCTTTCGGGAGGAAACGGTACGTCGGGCCTGTTGCCCGGAACAGGCAGGCACCTGCTTTCCCGTTTGCCGGAAGACCCCGGTATTAATGTCATCTGGCAGTCGTCCGAAATCCCGTTCCGGGTTCATGCAGTTCGCACCAACCTGCCTCCCGAAGCAAAAAACGCCTTGCGGGATTTGTTGACCGGAATGTTCAGCGACGATCCGGTAGCCTATGATTCGATCGAACCGGTATATGGTGGCGGCTTTTTTGCAGCCCGGCCCAGCCAGTTTGAACCCTTGGCCAAAATGCTTTCTGAAGCCGGAATTACAGATCAGCGCCCGACCGATATCATCACTCCGATAATCAAACAGGATGAGGCAGAACGGGCAGCGCAGGAATCGTCACAGGCTGACCAGGTTGAGGAATCTGCAGAAATCGAAGAGAGTGACTCAGAAGAAGAGGGGGATGGCTCCTGAAGCCATCCCCCTCAATTCAACCAGTATTTCTACGTCAATGCGGGTTTCGCAGACCTACGATGCCCCTAGCAGGAAAAGGTTACTGTTGATCCGATCCTGGGACGCAGGAAGATTTCCTCTTCCATCGGAATTGCTGTCTTGTCGAAAGACACGCCTTCCGAAGCGCTATATTCAGCCCAGCCAAAAGACGGTTTGTAAGTGGTCGTGACCTTGGCAGCAATCAGGAAGGTTCCATCCTTCTTGATCTTTGTCGGAACATCATAGGGCGTATTGGTTGCAAGGGCGCTGCCCGATGGTTCCGAACAGCTTGTGGTGACCTTGGCCTCTCCATCCTCGATCTGGATGCCGGAAATTACCATGGTGACCTCATCCTCATAGGGATACATGACATTGACGGCCACATCCATGATGTTTTCGATGTCATTTCCGGTCAGGGACTGGCTTTGCGTGACAAGATCACTGATCGTGCTGGAGAGGCGTGACAGTTTTCTGTTCACCGAAACACCGGCCGACAATTCTATCGTTCCTACAAACAGCAGCAACATAATCGGTGCGATGAAGGCAAATTCAACTGCCGCAACACCTTTTGCTTCAGTCTTGAACCGGTCTGCTGCAATCAACAGGCGCCATCTTGTGCCTTGAAGAAATTTTGAAAACCGCATTTGGAAACCTCTGTGAATAATATTTGTGTGGTGGTTTGGAATTTGGATGATCACGGGCAGACGCGTCCGCCTGTGCCGGCCGGGTATGGCTCTGTCCGGAATACCGCAATTGCATTCAGCAGTATTTTTCTGAACAGGGGATTATCCGCGCTTCCCGGAATGTTCCGGTAGATATTGTCCGACACGAAATAGGTGAAGATCGGCCATTCATAGCTCGCCGTCACCATGGCGATTTCCTCGGGGCAGGGAGCTGTGAAATCATAGGCGGAAAAATTTGTGGAATTGTCGTCTTCATCGGGAAGTGGCGGGTCGCCCAGCGCATCGAATCTGGCAGCAACCTGGAGATCTACCTTTATATCGTCACATTCAAACAGGATTGCCGCCTGCAGGCAGACTTCGTCCTTGAAACCTTGCTCGGTGATCGTATTGTCAAGCTGCCCCGTCCTGATCTTGCGACCGACATCATCAACTGCACTCTCAAGCATTTGACCGGCAAAGAAAATCAGCGAGCTTTCAATTATTCCGAAGAGCAACACCATGAAGGGCGCAGCAAGAACAGCGAACTCGACCGCCGTCGTACCATCATCGGATTTCTTGAAGCGGCGTACAGTCCTCGGCGCTTTAAAATACGCGCCTAATCTGTGAAATTTATTTGAGAGCGTTTCGTGCATTCAGCCCACCTGTTGTCTACGATTATTTGCAGCAACAGGAGGGATATCAGAGCTTGATTGAGAAAGACTTAGGTCAATGCTCAAATTTGCATGGGTTGATTAGGAAACTGGTAACCAGCCCGGTAAACCACTATCTTTGGGCGTCCGAAAGCGAGTTGCGCTCCCGGATTTGCTCGGAGGCAAAGGAGAAGGTTTCCGAATTGTCGCCAATTGTCAGCGTGGGTTCGCAAACAGGCGCACAGGCCTGAGTTTCCCTGTAGGAGCGGCGATATATTCTGAGCGTGTTGGTCTCATGTCCCCTGACGACGATGGTTTCATCGACGATTGCTTCACCTTCGGCATCAAGGATTATCAGATTGGTTACGCCGAATGACCGGCCTGTCAGCACCAGGGTTCTTTCATCCTCAATCGTCGCATCCGCAATTGACGGATTGCCGACAATAACCGTTGCAGCCGGTTTTGAGACCCGGAAAACCTTTGCGCGGTCGACTGTCACGATTACAGGACCGGCATTGCCTTCCTTGGGTGGTTCTTCCACCGCATTTGCGGTCGTTGCAAAGTGCAAGATGCCGGTGAAAACAATTGCTGCGCCAATAATCTTGTTCATTTCCCGCTCCAACAGGTCAGCGTTTCTCTAATAGAACCTTACCGATATTGGTTTAGGAAAGGTAAACCGCAGCCAAATTGGGCCCAAATTTTGGGGGAACCATTCCAATAAATTATAATGACTCATAAAACCCGGCGTGATCCACCAATCGGCAGGTCAGGTGCAATAAGGAAATATTTACCAAGGAAAACAGTTTTCTCCGGTAACCTTTGGGCAAGGCTGTTTTTTAACAAGTTCGAAAGTGCTCATGTTTAGATTGGGTAACGTCAAATCGCTTTCAACCGGTTGACCTAATAATGCATTCCTAAGTGGAACCAGGAGCACAAAATGAAACTCGTATCTCGCTTTCTTAAAAATGAATCAGGCGCAACAGCCATTGAATATGGCCTGATCGCAGCCTTGATTTCAGTTGCAATCATCGGCGGAGCGACCGCTGTTGGTGGTGGTGTCAACAACACCTTCACAAACGTTTCCGGCAAAATGCTGTAAGCAATTCGTCCAAAAGACGAAACGAATTTTAGGCCGCCTGTTTCGACAGGCGGCCTTTTCCTTGCGATGTTCGTTGGTTTGAACAAAAGGCAATTGCGTTAACCTAAATTGAACCGCCCGCCTCTACGCTGCAATCTCAATCGATGGCAGGTACCAAACATGCTCAATACTGCACTATTGCTGTTTTTTCCTTTTTTCATGGCTTTCGCAGCCGCGTCCGATCTTGTTTCGATGACAATTTCCAACAAGGTCTCGCTGGCATTGATTGCCGGCTTCATGGTTTTTGCAATCGCAATTGGCATGCCACTGGAAACCATGGCCTGGCACTGGGCACTGTTTTTCGTGGTGCTTTTCGTCGGCTTTGCACTTTTTGCCTTTGGTACAATTGGCGGCGGGGATGCAAAGCTGGCAGCTTCTACCGCACTTTGGTTTGGCTGGTCCCATGCCATGGAGTATCTGGTGTTTGCAGCATTCTTCGGTGGTATTCTCACACTGCTATTGTTGAAACTGCGTTCTGTACCATTGCCGGACCGGATCGGGAAAGTAGACTGGGTTGCTCGTCTCTACCGTGCAGATGAAGGTGTTCCATACGGGATTGCGCTGTCCGCTGCTGCATTGATGGTCTATCCCGAAACGCCCTGGATGCAGCATGTATTTGCATCGGTACGTGTCGCCGGGGGTTAGGATTTCGGCTTCAAGTCCTTGAACCTCACGGCCTGAGAGCAGTCCGGCCATAAAACCAGGAATTAATTGAACCAGGCACATGCCTGGTTTTTTTGTTTGCAGGCAAGCCACTTGCAACGTCTTTTCCCGCATCACCGCTGTTTAATATCAGTTAACCAAAATATTCAGCAATTCATTAACCATAATTACACCTTTCGCTGTGAAGAATACGGACAAAGGTCATCAGATGGTCTCACGGCCATTGGCCAAGAATTTTGCCCTAGTCATGAACTTTATGGGGAACCGAAATGAAAGTTGCGCGTATGGCCGTTATAAGCGGCGCATTATTGGCATCGGTTGGCGCTGGATATCTGGCATTGAGCCTTTCCTCCAGGGAACCTGTTGTGCAGACCGTTGAAAGTGAAAGCCCTAGCATCGCGATGGAGCAGGTGCTTGTTGCCTCTTCCGACATTTCGCTTGGCTCTTCGCTTAAACCTGGATCAATCCGCTGGCAGGAATGGCCGAGCGATGCGGTTGGCCGGGGATTTGTGACAAGAGCCAATGAACCCGAAGGTATTGAGAGCTTTGAAGGTGCGATCGCCAGGGCAGTCTTCTATGAAGGCGAGCCGATAAGGGAATCCAAGCTGGTACGCTCTGATCGCGGATACATGTCGGCAATTCTGCCATCCGGTCAGCGGGCGATTGCAACCACAATCTCCACAGATACCAGTGCCGGCGGCTTCATCCTGCCAAATGACCGTGTCGATGTCATCATGACGCGCCGTCATCCCGGCAGCGAAAACGGTGATTTCGTAACCGAGACCATTCTCGAAAATATTCGTGTCCTTGCGATTGACCAGACCGTTGAGGAACAGGACGGGGAGTCAGTTGTGGTGGGTGAAACGGCCACATTGCAGCTCACACCCCGCCAGGCAGAAGTTCTGACGGTCGCCCAGCAAATGGCTGACCGTCTGGCGCTCACCCTGCGGTCCATCGAGGACAGCAAAGACGAGAAAACAAGTGCAGCCTATCACCTCATTGGAGGTGAACGCGGAGCCGGAACGGTGCGGTTGATCAAATATGGTGGCACCAAGGACGTTTTGGTCGGAACCAATGACAAGAAAGCTGAATAGAGGCGCGTGATGAATAAACCCACTGAAAGGACCGGAGTGATGCGCATTAAACTTGCTTCATCTGCGCTCGCAATGTGCATGAGCTTCGCATTTGCTTCAGCGCTCCCATTGGCGGTGTCGACCGAGGCGGAAGCCCAAAGCACATCCAGAAATCACATCAAGCTGAATCGCACGGCGCTTGGGACCACCAAGCGGATCAAGGTCGGTCTCAACAAGTCACTTGTTATCGATTTGCCGGATGATGCCCATGACATTCTTGTCGCTAATCCGGAAGTTGCAGATGCAGTAACCCGTACCTCGCGGCGGATCTATATATTTGCCAAACAGGTAGGACAAACCAATATCTTTGTCTTCGATGGAACAGGTCAGCAGTTGATAAATGTCGATCTGGCAATTGAACGCGATATTGTCGGCCTTGAGGGATATCTGGCGAAATACATTCCCGGTTCAGACATCACCGTCGAAATGGTGAATGACAACGTGATTTTGACTGGAACCGTCCCGACGGCCCAGGCATCTTCGCGGGCAGTTGATCTTGCAAGAATATTTGTAACCGGCGGTGAGGCGACAACCGGCGCCTATGCCCAGAATTTCAATACTGGCGGCGGAAGCGGGACCAACATTGTTTTTGGAGCCGATGATCTTCGCCAGCAGAGCCAGATCGTCAATCTCCTGCAAATCGAGGGAGAAGATCAGGTCCACCTCAAGGTAACCATTGCCGAGATTCAGCGAACAGTAGTCAAGCAGCTTGGCATCGATCTGTCTGCTGCCGGCGACATCCACGATCTGGCATTTAACCTGTTTACTGATTTGCCTTTCGCGCTAAACAAGCCGGGATCGGATACCCAGCTCATTGCCTCCTATAATCACGGTGGCAACAATGTAAATGCGATATTGCGGGCCATTGACCAGTCCGGTCTCATGCGCACGCTTGCAGAACCGACATTGACCGCGATTTCCGGTGAGACAGCCCGTTTCAGGGTTGGCGGAGAATATAATGTTTCCGACGGCAAGGCCGAGGATGAGGAAACAGTTACCTATAATTACCGCCAGGTTGAATATGGTGTTGGCCTGGCATTTACACCGGTCGTGCTTTCGCCGGGCCGCATCAGCTTGAAAATCCGTACCGAAGTTTCCGAACCAACTTCGGAGGGAACTTATACCATTCCACGTGGCGGAGCTGCTGCAGCACCGGCGCCAGGCATTCGCCGGCGCGAAGTGGAAACAACGGTTGAACTGCCATCCGGCGGATCGATGGTTATTGCTGGTCTGCTGAAGGATGACGTACGCCAGACGGTTTCCGGTTTTCCCGGTCTGAGCAAGATTCCCATTCTCGGAACATTGTTCAGAAGCCGCGAGTTCCAGCGCTTCGAAACTGAACTGGTTGTTCTCGTAACACCCTATCTGGTTCGTCCATTGCCAAGAAAGGCACTTTCGCGGCCCGACGACAATCTGGTGCCAACCGGTGATGCTGCAGCGATTTTTCTTGGTCGTGTAAACCGGATCTACGGCGTCAGCGCGAGCGAACCGCCGGAAGGTCAGTATCACGGCAAAGTTGGCTTCATCTACAAGTGAGCAACAGGGTCTTATTGGAGAGATTAAAATGGTACGTATAACCAAAACAACCCACCCTGTTGCCGGGCAGAGGAAACAGTCCACTGGCACACCGGTGCGGCGCAGGATTGCAAATACATCAATGTCACTGGCGATATTGCTGGTTGCCGGCATGGCCAGCGGATGCGGATATCTACATGATCAAACGGTAGTTGGTACGGTCCCCGACGACTATAGAACCCGCCATCCGATTGTTGTTCGCGAGTCAGAAACAACTCAAGACATCATTGTCTCTGTCAACGCAAAGAAACTGTCCTTGCGTGACAAGAACCTCGTCCGCGAGATTGCCTCCAAATATCGCCGGGCCGGTGCCAGGGAAATGGCAGTCCTGATACCAAGTGGGTCAGCAAATCAGGCTGCTGCCCAGCGATTGGCCTATCAGGCGACATCTGTTCTCAAACACAATGGGGTACCTGCAGGCAATATTCGCATTCTGCATTATCAGGCTACCGATCTCGGAGATGCTGCCACCATCAGGTTGGCATTTGGCTCCACGGTTGCGGAAGTCCCGAGTCAGTGCGGCCAATGGCAGGAAGACCTTTTGCATACAACTGAAAACAGGAACTATTACAACTTTGGCTGTGCGACCCAGAAAAATCTGGCGGCAATGGTGTCCAATCCTGCTGATCTGGTTGGTCCACAGGCAGAATCTGAGATCGATGCGACGCGGCGGACAAACGTTATCAATGACTGGCAGGATGAAGGCTCCGGTCGCATAGCACCGCTATTCTAGGATCAAAGTGAGTAAATGGCCGGTTTAACCCGCCACGTGATGACAGGAAACAGGAAATGTCGAACATGACGCAACAGACGGCAGAAGCTATACAGCACGCTGAACCTCGGCAGTCGAGCGAAGCTCCGATTGCCTCTGGTGACATGAACGCGGTACGCCCGGTGCCCCGCATTACCGTGCAGGCATTTTGTCAGACAGAAAATATTGCCCAGGTGCTGGAAATGGCCTCCAAGGACAGGCGCATGGCCAAGGCGCATGTAAAGGTTCACATGGGCGGTATTTCTGCAGCTGTCGATTTCTATTCGGGAGCCCCAACACCCAATCTCATCGTGGTGGAATCAAAACTCATCGGCGAGGAATTATTGACCGATCTTGGACGGCTTGCCGAAGTTTGCGATGGCGAGACCAAGGTAGTGGTAATAGGCCACCAAAACGACATCACCATGTACCGGGAATTGATTGCCAATGGCGTGTCGGAATATCTGGTGGCGCCTGTCTCCATGGCGGACTTCATGCAGGCGGTATCGGAGATCTTTGTCAGCCCCGAAAATGGACCAATTGGAAAGGTTTTGGCCTTTATAGGCGCGAAAGGCGGTGTTGGTTCTTCAAC
>JBPCWJ010000027.1:0-13209 GCA_051009635.1 Rhizobiaceae bacterium | reverse complement strand
CGGTGATGCTGTCCAATGCGCTCCAGGAACGGGATTACGAAACAATATCGCCCGAAGCCCATATTGCAGAGTGGAAGTGGGATGGCATCCGGGTTCAGGCAGTCAGGGAAGATCAAACGAAAAAACTCTATTCAAGGACCGGCGACGACATATCGGCCGCCTTTCCGGACCTGCTGGAGGCCATGGAGTTCGAAGGTGCCATTGATGGGGAATTGCTGGTTGGCGCGGCCGGCAACGACTATCAGGACACAGGCAGTTTCTCTGACCTTCAAAAGCGGCTTAACCGGAAAAAGGTTTCCCGGAAAATGATGGACCAGTTTCCGGCATTCATTCGTGCCTATGATCTGCTAACTGTCGATGGTGAGGATTTACGAAGCCAGCCGCTTACAAAAAGGCGTGACCGGCTGGAGACGCTGGTAGGAGGTCTGGAACCATCACGATTTGATTTTTCGGAAAGTGTCGAATTTGCCGATATCGAAGAATTAAAGCAATTGCGCAACAGACTTCCGCATCCTGCCATTGAAGGTGTGATGCTAAAGCGCAAGGATTCGCATTACCTGCCCGGCAGGCCCAAGGGGCCATGGTTCAAATGGAAGAAGGATCCTTTCCTGATGTATGCCCAGCGGGGCCACGGCAAACGATCAGGATTTTATTCCGATTACACCTTTGGTGTCTGGCGTGATGGCGAATTGGTTCCGGTTGGCAAGGCCTATTTCGGCTTTACTGATGAAGAATTGAAAAAGATCGACCGGTTCGTTCGCGAAAACACGATAGAAAGATTCGGTCCGGTGCGGTCTGTTCGTGCCAAACCTGATCACGGCCTGGTTCTGGAAATTGCCTTTGAGGGTCTGGCGCGTTCCACCCGTCACAAATCCGGCGTAGCGATGCGTTTTCCCCGAATATCGAGGTTACGATGGGACAAACCACCCGGCGAAGCAGACGAATTAGCTGGGTTATTGGCGTTATTACCACCGCAATGAAAATGAATTACCGACGGTTCGCTTGAATAGGGCAAGTCCAGACCTTACCTTGCAAATCAACACAATCACGGAGAAACATCCAAATGAGCGATCGCGTAACGCAATTTCTGGGCGATACGCCGAGCCGCACAATCGTAAAGCTCGCCATTATTTCACTGGTCGTCGGCATCATCATGAGTGCCATGCATTTCACTCCGATGGATGTCTGGTACGCCGTGCGTGACTTTGTGCGCTGGCTCTATGATTTGGGATTTGAAGCCTTCGGCCGCATTGGCATCTATTTCCTTTATGGTGCGATGGTGGTGATACCGGTTTTTATAGTCCTGCGCCTAATGGCCATTGGAAAACGCTGACCGCATTGTTGGCATCAGAAGACCACATGATAGCCTGTAACGAGGTTTCGTATGCCAAAACTCCTTATGATCCTGTTCCTGGCTTCCGCAACATTTGCCAGCATGGCATCAGCTTCCAAAGCAGCCCCCCGATTGATCCTGCAGATTACCGTTGATGGCCTGCGCGGAGACCTGCTCCGCCGCTATGGTGACCGGTTCGGAGAAGGTGGTTTTAGATATCTTCTGGAAAATGGCGTTGTCTATACCAACGCCCATTACAGCCATGCCAATACCGAGACAATCGTAGGCCATACGACACTTGCGACGGGAGCTCACCCGTCCGAGCACGGAATGGTCGGGAATGTTATTTTCGACAGGGCCAATGGCGAACTTGCCTATAATATTGAAGATATAAGGAGCCCATTGATACCAACCCGGCAGGATGCTCAAAAAGGAGATCAGGTTGATCCCGCACAGAAACGTTCAAGAAGTGCAGGCCGGTCACCGAGAAACATTTCTGCTTCAACAATTGCAGATGAGTTGTCAGTATTTCATGCCGGGAAGTCCAAGGTCTTTGGTGTTTCCGGCAAGGATCGCAGCGCGGTAGCCATGGCCGGGCATTCGGGAAAAGCCTTCTGGCTGTCGACTGATACGGGAGATTTCCAGACCAGCGAATTTTACTACGACGACTATCCGGACTGGGTGGTCGAGTGGAACAGCAAGCGTAAGGCAGAACAATATTCGGGCAAGAGCTGGGAACTGGAAAATGACATCAACACCTACCTTCTGGGCAATCGTGACAATCGACCTTATGAAACTGATCTTGGCGGATATGGCAGGACGTTTCCACATCCCTTCGGGTCAGCAGAAGACAAGCTGTTCAACACAAGGATACTTGTGAGCCCTGTTGGAGATCAGCTTACGGCTGATTTCGCCATGGCAATCATCGACAATGAAAATCTCGGGCAGGACACCATAACTGACTATTTATCCGTCAGCTTTTCCGGCGTGGATGCGGTCAACCATTTCTTCGGGCCCTCAAGCCTGGAGAATGAGGAGATTGTTCTGCAGCTCGACAAGACCCTCGCAAGACTATTCGACCATGTGGACGTGAAAATCGGGCTGGAAAATACTGTCATTGTTTTATCAGCAGATCACGGTATGCCCGAAGCACCGGAGTTCATGGCCGAGCTTGGCATGAATGTCGGGCGGATTGATCCAGATACAATCACCAATGAGGCAAAACGAGTTTCCAAAGAGGTATTTGGCAAGGAGGATTTGGTTCTGGTCTTTTTCAGGCCATATCTTTACCTGAACAGCAAGGCCATCAAGGAAGCTAGGCTGAAACAGGAACAGGTTGAAGCAGTCATTGCAGATGCGATCACCAATCTGAAAGGGATCGCGCATGCCGTATCGACCATGGCTTTGTCCACGCTCCAAAATACGCCGGTCGTGGAAAAGATCAGGCGCAATACGCACACTCAACGTTCAGGTGACATCTATGTGGTTCAGGAGCCTTACTGGTTTCTTCAGGAAGGTGGAACCCTGGCAGTGATGCACGGTACGCCATGGGCCTATGATACCTATGTGCCGATTATTTTTGCCGGCGGCGGGATCAAGCCCTTGACCGTTGATCGCCTGGTCCATCCTGTAGCCGTAGCTCCGACTCTTGCGACGCTGGCCGGAGTGAAGCCACCATCTTCAGCATTTGCCGCTACACTTGTGGAGGTCACTCAGCAAGTTAAAAACTAGTGCGCAATTCTCAAAACTCTGCGGCCACCCGATGCAGGATGGTATGGCGGCGGGCAATTTCATCAATATCGGCTGAGTATCCGCCACCCATGACGCCAGCCACTGGAATGTCGCGATCACGAAAAAAGCCAATCACCCTGCGGTCACGCTCCTGCAGACCGGTATCGCTGAGACTCAACCTGCCCAGCCGGTCGTCGGCATGGGGATCAACACCGGCATTGTAAAACACAATATCCGGCCGGACCAGATCGAGGGAGGCGGCCAACGTGTTGTCCAGGGTTTCAAGATAGGCTTCATCCTCCATTCCATCAGGCAGGCCGACATCCAGATCGGAGACCTCTTTCCGTGTCGGGAAATTCTTCTCAGCGTGCATTGAGACGGTCTTCACCCTGTCTTCTCCAGCAAAGATTTCTGCTGTTCCATCTCCCTGATGTACATCACAATCAAAGACCATTGCGGTTCCGATGCTGCCTTCATTCAGAAGGACCAGTGCGGCAACCGCAACATCATTGAAAATGCAAAAACCGGCACCATGGCTGCGTTTGGCATGGTGACTGCCGCCAGCGGTGTTGCAGGCAATTCCATGCTCCAGTGCCAGTTTTGCAGTCAGAAAGGTACCCGCGCTGGCATGGCGTGCCCTGCGGGCCATGGTCTCCCCGACGTGAAAGCCAATCTGGCGGCTGATATTTTCAGGAACATTGGCTTCGAATACCTGATCAACATAGGTCTGGTCATGGGCAAGTGCGATCCATGATCCGGGGGCCTCGCCCGTAGTGTGAAATTCATCTGGTGACATGAAGCCATCTTCCACCAGGATACGGGCGATCGCGCCATATTTGGGCATGGGGAATCGATGACCTTCCGGAATATCTGCCACATAGGCAGAGTTATGTATGACGGGTAACGGCATGGGATGATTATAGGTCGCAATGATGGATGTTAAAGCAGGTGCTTCGTGTTAAGGGTCAGGGCTCACTAAACTACACGAAATTTTCTGCAATGGCAGTTGGCAGTTCAGATCAGATCAAACCCGGTGTATTCGAGGTAAATCATGGCTTGGTCGTAAGGCTCGCCTTGCCGATGACGCTTGCCTATCTTTCAACGCCATTGCTCGGGCTGGTGGATACTGCCGTGGTCGGCAGGCTCGGTGATCCCGCTATTATCGGCGGATTGGCGGTTGGTTCGGTTATTATCTCACTTGTCTTTACCACTTTTAATTTCCAGCGCTCCGGCACGACAGGTCTGGCCGCGCAGGCCGTGGGAACGGGTGATGAAAAGGAAAAGCAGGCAATCTTTATGCGCGCCCTGCTGCTGGCAGCGGTCTTTGGCATAGCAACCATCTTGCTGGCACCTTTGCTCCTGACTGTTGGCCTCTGGTTCATGAAGCCCGGGGAAGCCGTTGGGAACGCGACGCAGACCTATTTCAGCATACGTGTATGGTCTACCCCGTTTACACTGCTCAATTATGCAGTTCTGGGATGGCTAATCGGCCTTGGACGGGCAGGGCTGGCGCTTGCTGTCCAGACCCTGCTCAACGGTTCGAACATCGTCCTGTCGATCGCACTTGGTCTTGGACTGGGTTACGGGATTGCTGGTGTTGCCTGGGCCACGGTTATTGCAGAAATAATAACGGCAGGCGCAGGATTGCTTATTTGCCGAAATCTGATGGACAAAAGTATACGTCCATCCCGGCAACGCATTCTGGACCGGTCGGCATTGAAGCGGCTGATAAACCTCAATGGCGATATCATGATCCGTTCATTTGTCCTGCTTTTGGGGTTTGCGTTTTTCACCGCGCAAGGCGCAAGGCTTGGGGAACTCACATTGGCGGCAAATGCCATCCTCATGAACTTCGTGATGATTGCGGGATATTTCCTGGATGGACTGGCCACAGCAGCGGAACAAATTGTCGGCAGGGCGGTGGGCGCGAAGCACCGGCCAGCTTTTGTAAGAGGTGTTCAACTGACATTTCTGTGGAACGGTCTGTTGTCACTTTTGCTTTTCGCCTTGTTTTATGTCGCCGGTGGATGGCTTATCGATGTGATGACCACCAATGAAGAGGTGCGTGATACAGCAAGGGCCTTCCTTTTGTTTGCTGCGCTAACGCCACTGACCGGCTTTCCTGCCTTTCAATTGGACGGGATCTATATTGGAGCGACATGGTCACGCGTAATGAGCCAAATGATGGTGGTTTCCTTCGTGGTCTACCTGCTTTCATGGTATGGCCTGCTGCAGAGTTGGGGAAATACCGGACTTTGGCTGGCACTGCATGTGTTTCTGCTATGCCGGGGGATTACCCTTGGCGCACGGCTTGTTCCAAAAATGCATCAAACATTTGAAGCCTCCTGACCGCGCCAGACAACAAGATGAATTCAGGCCTGTTCTTCCGGCAGTTTGCGCTTGGCCCAATCATTAGTGGCCCGGCCGCATATCTTCTGGATGTGATCGATTTTCCCGGCACGCAACCGCTGTAACAAACCCTTATTTATTTGCGAGGCAATACAAGGTCCCTGATAGATCATCCCGGTATAGAGCTGCAGCAGATTTGCGCCCGCCTCGAGTTTCGACCACGCGGTCTCAACGCTGTCTATTCCGCCGACGCCGATTATCGGCATTTTCTCGCCAAGCAGTTGCCGCATACGGGCAAGGATGATCGTTGACCGCTCGAATAGCGGTTTGCCCGACAGGCCGCCTGCTTCCGACTGTTGCCGGTCTGAGTCTACGCCACTACGGGAGATGGTGGTATTGGACACGATCAGTCCGTCCAGCGCGGAAGGAGAAATTACACCTGCAATGTCTTCCATTTGCTTGCGGTCTAGATCCGGAGCAATTTTCAGGAATACGGGCCGGGCAATGCCAGTCTTTTCTGCCATGGCATCGCGCTTATCCAGGACACGTTCCAGCAATTGCCTCAGCGCCTCTCCTGCCTGCAGGTCGCGCAGACCGGGCGTATTGGGAGAAGATATATTGGCGGTGAAGTAATCGGCCACGGGCCAGAACCGCTCTATTCCAAGCTCATAATCGCCAATAAAATCTTCTGAGTCCTTGTTGGCCCCGATATTCACACCTGTAATGCCCCGCCTTGCGAGTCTTCTTTGCAAGCGGTTGAAAACCGCATCATGGCCGTCATTGTTGAAACCAAGCCGATTGATTACGGCGTCAAATTTCTCAAGCCTGAATATTCTGGGCCTTGGATTTCCTGCTTGGGATCTCGGTGTCACAGTCCCAATTTCGCAAAACCCAAACCCAAGAGACAGGATAGCATTGGGCGCAACGCCGTTCTTGTCGTAACCTGCCGCCAATCCGACCGGATTGGCAAAGGAAAGACCAGCCAGCTTGCAAACGAGACGAGGGTCCCGAATTCTCCTGCATACGGGCACAATCCCGAGTGATAGCGCACCTATTGAAAGGTTATGCGCAGTTTCCGGTTCAAACCTGAACAGTGCGGACCGGGCAAAATTACCAAAGAGGCTCAAACCGGTATCTCCGGTGGAAACCGGTGGTTTCCTGACTTGTCGAGCGATAATCCGGATACGTTTGTAACTGTATCCAAAGAAAGTTCTCCGTAGAGATGGGGAAACAAGTCGCCTCCGCGGGATGGTTCCCATTTCAGCTTGTCGTCCAGCAGGTCAACTGCCACTTCGACCAAAAGTAGATCTTCCTGTCCGGCAAAGTGAAGTGCTGCCGTCTTTCTGACCTGACCGGCAGTCGAAAAATGAATATAGCCATCAGCATGATCAATGGGTGCACCGAGAAACACGCCATCCTTTTGAGCGTCATGCCATTGGCTTCTCGTCATGATCTTGTAAATCCTGCTTTCCATGGCAACCGCTTGGCACGGCTTGGGATTACCTTCAAGAGGAAACTTGAAACAATGGCTGCTCAAATCGCATAATGGCCCAATTGCTGGTTAGAGGTCTAATTGTAGCGCGTTGAAAGAACTGTCATCTGGAGTTGTTGCCGTGAAACAGCTAAGCATTGTGAATATCTTGTGGGTCGCAGCTTTTGTGGTGCCCCTCTTGTTGGGCGCACAGGCGAATGCCCAAAATGATCAAGCCCCTCCTGATCCAGGTGCCCGGTATGAGCTAAAGCCATTTGAGAACGGATATATCCGGATGAGCCGGGAAACCGGTGCAATCAGCTTCTGTACGCTGGTGACCGGAAGTCTTGTATGCCGACTTGGCGCTGATGAGCGAGAAGCCTTTGAAGAGACGCTAAGTGCTCTGGAGGAGCGGTTGGAATTCGCCGAAGAGCGGCTGGACGCGGTGGAAGCCAAATTGGGCGAAATCTCCAAAGATGGAGATTTTGAAGAGAGAAGGCAGGAACGTTTTTCTGATCAGGATGATAGCGAAAGTTTCAACAAACAGGCGGAAGAAGAACTGGACAAGGCATTTGATTTCGCGCAGCAGGCAATGAAGCGATTTGTTGAATCGGTAAAGGAACTCCGCAAGGATCTTGAAGAAAAATACAACGAAGAATGACCCGCGATCAGGTCATGACATCGGGTAGAGGGATCACCTTGCGTGTTTCCAGGTCCATGATCACACAGCGAATATTACCAATCGCCACCGGTGTCCCATCCGCTATATTTTCCAATTGATGGACAATCTCGAATGATTTGCTGGTACGGCCGGTTACCCGTGAAACCATGCGAATTGCCTGACCGGATTGCACCTTGGCAAGCCGGGCAAGTCTGGTTTCCACTGCAACACGACCACAATTGTTTTTATCCAGCCAGTCAGTGGACAGGCCAACATGCGTCCAGATATGGGATGCGCCGTCGGTAAACCTGGAGACGATGGCATGAAAAAGAATGTCATTTTCATGATCCGTCTCGAATGGCCGGACGATACTCCTATGGGAAATAATGGCACTTCCATTTGTCAGCAAATTGGCGCTATCGACCGGTTCCTGTGGGCCATGCGCGAGACCTCTTGGCATGGCGGGAACGGCATCTTCCTGATCCAGCGCCGCCGGATGGGAGCTATCGCCATTGTAGCTATCCAGACAGGTTGCGGAAAGTTCTCCGGTTTCGGAATTCTCCAGAGAATGTACCAGCCAACCGGCAAAATCACCGTCCCTGATCATGCCTGTCCGTACGGTAATTGATTGAGCCGCAGGCAGTTCTCGATGGTAACGCACATGGAAAACCTCGGGTGCTTTGCTGCCTGTAACCGAAGTGGTTTCTGCAAGAAAAACCTCTCGGGCTTGCTGAAAGGCTCGGAAATAGAATTGTACATTCCAGTGATTGTTTTCGTCACATTCCCAGGTATTCACAAAACTACGATGTGTTTCGACAAGACCCATGAGGATTAACCGATATAACTACGCGTAATCATTGCGAGCCGGGATGCTGGATCAGGGCCATTCCGGCACCTCCCCGAGGTTTTTTCGCAAGAAACGAAACCGCAACCATTGAAATCAATGCAATGGGGATCGCAAGACTTGCAGCCGATATGGCTACAGGCATGTTTCCTGAAACCGGCAGGATTTTCCCCAATACAGAATTGATAGCTGCAAACAATGGCCATTGATTACCAAGCTCTATCTGCGCTGAGAAAAATACGAGTAGAATGAATGATGGAACCAGCAGTCCGGTAATTGCCGCCCAATAAGTAATTCTGCGCCACCAGATTGAAAGCACGAGACAGGGCGCAATGATGCTGGCGCTAATTGCAAATGCCCATAATGCAGGTTCCAGCGGATTGACGTTGATAGTCTGCGCTAGAAACAGAGCGAAGGTAATGCCGATCATGACACTCAACCTTGCAGAAAACACTCTTGCAACTTCAGGCAGGGGCCGTGATGTGAAACAAGCTCTGCCATCTTCGCTAAGCGTTGAACCAAAGGCAAAGGCAAGCATGTTGGCAACCGCGATCGATGCGCCGATCAATCCTGCCGCCATCAACACCGTCAGTGCCTGCGGCAAGGCCATGAGCTGCGCGAGTGCATAAAGAGGCAATTCCCCGTGAACCTCAATATCTGCCGGACCAACCGCATGATCCGGATTGCCGCCGCATACCGCCACGGCATCGGTAGTTGACTGGATCATTCTTCCGCAAAGCTCGACCAATGGTTCGCCAGGTGAGAATACTGCGTTTTGGCCGCTCCACCAAAACATCCAGCTGGAAGTCTCGGCAATTTCGCCGGATGTGATACCCAGAAGATTGCTGTAGATTCCAATTTTCGTGAACGCTGAAATTGCCGGTGCAGCCGATAATACCAGTGCGCAGAAGAGAATTGCCCAAGTGATGCTTCTTCGGGCGGTCTGCGGCCCTTCCACCGGCTGAAATCCTGCCATCAAGGACGGCAAGGCCATGAAACCGATTGCCAGCACAAAGAATATTGCCAGCGTTTGAAAAGGCGTCACGCTCAGCGGCCAACCTGTTTCGATGCCTGTGCCAACCCTCGGTATCCGCACCGCGTCAAGCTGGGTTTCCAGCGATGAAACCGCATCCAGCGCACCCGGCCCCATACCAAGGTGGGGGATTGGGATCGATGTAGTCGTTACCGATAGCCAGGTCACCGCGCCAAGAACTGCAATCACGACAAGAAGATAACAGAAAACATTGGCACGTATAACGCTAAACAAGCCGCCGGGCACTACGGTTACCGCGACAAGCGCTGCCGCCGGGAATATGATGTATTGCGCCTGGACACCTGCAAAAATTGTTCCCAGTGCGCCAATGACACTTAGCTGCGACCATAGCAGCAAAAGGCAACATGTAGCGGTCGCAACAAGAACCAGCAGGGTCAAAACCCTTGATTTATACCTTCTGGAAAGAAATGCGCCCGGCGATACAACGCCACTTTGCGTAATAATCGGTCCGGTAAAAATTGACGAAAGTGCCAGACCGGCAAGCGGCGCAGCGAGGATTGCCGGGGCCAGAAAGCTCTCGGAAAAATACAGGCCCGGTAAGGTGAGAAGAATACCTGCGGTCATACAGGTAACCGCCATCGCCATTCCATTGATTGGTGCGGCTACCCTGGTGCCGCTGATAAACCAGTCGGAGAAATAGACCGTGGCCGAGCGAAGGCCAATAATGCAGAGCGTACCGGAGAAAAAAACCGCGAACAGGAATTCGCTGTAGTTTTGCGGAACACCGATTTGTTCCAGGAGATACATGAACAGGCAAATGACGCCGATGCTTACCAGCGAAACAGCGGTGAATTGCCCCTTTCCTGCGATCATCAGGTCGGAACTTGCATTGGTACGGACGTTCAGCGGAAGTTTCATCGGTTCCGCCTTTCATCGTAACGGCGGTCGGTCGTTTCCTGGCGAATGGCATATACCCAAACTACTCCAGCCAAAATTGCTGGCAGAACAATGGTGGAGATCAGATCCCGCAAGGGGATATTCAAAATTTGCCAGCTTGAAGGAGCACCGAAGGCACCTGCACCCAATCTGATCATAAGTAATGAAATCACCAAGACCACTATTCCGGCTATCGATGCCATAGCCTTCGTGCGCCAACGCCAATTTCTCATGTCAAGCTCCGTCGCGCGATTGTCTTCCAAAGGGATTGCGGCCGATTTCGTTTAGCATGAATCTGGAACCGGGGAATAATTTTCCAAGTGAGAACAAGGGTTAGAAGAAGCTTTATGCACAATACACATGCATAAAGATGCAAGTATTTGCTTTTTATTGGTAAAAGCGGATAATTTCCATACTGGTACGCTATATTGAATTGCGGGGAGCGAGAATCGTTTGACGTCAGGTACAATCATCATAGCCGATGACCATCCATTGTTTCGTGATGCGCTTCGTCATGCGATCGAGGGGATGGCAACAAAATACGATGTGGCGACCGCCGGAGATTTTGACGAAGCGCTTGATGTCATATCCTCCACAGCAAATATTGATCTTGTATTGCTTGATCTGAATATGCCGGGAAACAAGGGGTTTTCAGGCCTGATGAGGATAAGAGCGGATTTTCCCGCCTTGCCGGTGGTCATCGTTTCTGCACTGGAAGATTCTGCAACTATTTCAAGATCGCTGGAATTTGGTGCCTCCGGCTATATCCCGAAGTCAACCGATGCAGGTGACATTGCCCGTGCGATTGAAACTGTTTTGGCAGGGGAAATCTGGTTACCGCCAGATATTGATATCAATGCGGAAGACACCGAATTATCCGACATGATGCAGCGGTTGCAGAGTCTGACACCCCAGCAAAGCAGGGTATTGGGCATGCTCGGTGAGGGACTGCTCAACAAGCAGATCGCCTATGAGCTGAGTGTGTCTGAGGCAACCGTAAAAGCCCATGTATCAGCCGTGCTTACAAAACTGGGGGTTGATTCCAGAACCCAGGCGGTCATCATCTTGGGCAAGTTGGGCATAGGCGAAAGCCAGTAACAGTTTCACACTAGCAATTGTATTTGGGCGCTATTCGGCTGCATCCCTCTTGATCTTGCTGGCAGACAGTATGGCGCGTAAACTTGCCGGCCTGACAGGCTTGTTCAATACCGCAATACCTTCTCGTTCAGCGCGCGCCCGTAATGATGGCGTCCGGTCAGCGGTTACAAGCACGGCCGGGATTTCACTTCCAAATTTTGTCCAAATCTCGTGAATGGCCTCAATTCCGGTTTGATGGGAAAGATGGTAATCTGCCAACACGATCTCCGGTATGCGGCCAGATTGAACAATTGTGTCGCAGGCTTCCTGACTGTCTGCTGCGGTATGGACTTCACAACCCCATTGAGACAATAGCAATCGCATGCCATCCAGAATGCTGGGATCATTGTCGATACTCAGCACCGTCAACCCTTCGAGTTTCTGGCCCGGATGCTTTGCAGTCATTCTTGTTTCAATAGAGGCAACCGCCACAGGCTGCGCACGTTCAACGATTACCGAGATCCGTGTTCCCTGATCGGGCGTCGAATGAATCTCCACTTCGTGACCCAGCAGTCTTGCAATACGCTCAACAATTGAAAGGCCGAGACCAAGACCCGAAGCGTGTTTGATACCCCTTTCGAGCCGGCGGAATTCCGAGAAGGCAATTTCCTTCTCGTCTTCTTCGATCCCGATGCCTGTGTCGATCACATCAATGCGAAGATTCTCCCCAACCTTGCGGCAACCGACCAATACCTTGCCATCCACCGTATATTTGATTGCGTTTGAAACCAGATTTTGCAGGAGACGTCTGATCAGACCCGGATCGGTCTGTATCCATGCAGAAGTGTCGACGAACCGCAATTCTATGCCTCGCTCGGCGGCGAACGGTGCAAATTCCACTTCCATTTGATCAATCAGGGGCTGAACCGGACAAGCCTGCATCTTGATTTCCTGCCGACCGGTATCCAGCCTCGAAATCGCCAGAACTGCACCAAGAATGTCTTCAACAGATTCCAGGGACTTGCAGATATTTCCAGCCAGCTTTGAATCGGGACCATCTTCCATGCGCTCCATAAGTGCCGAGGAATACAGCCGCGCGGCATTGAGCGGCTGCATGATGTCGTGTCCAGCTGATGCCAGGAATCTGGTTTTCGATCGGTTGGCCTCGTCGGCCTCGCGAGTTGCGTCTTCAAGCTGATGGTTGGCGCTGACAAGATCGCTGGTACGTTCTTCCACCCGCCGTTCGAGTGTTTCATTTGCTTCGCGCAATGCTTCCGACACAAGAATCCGGTCGGTTATGTCATGCCATGTCACAACAATTCCACCGCCCGGCATCGTAGCAGTACGGATTTCGATAATTCTCTCGGACCGGTTCAAAGCCAGCAGCCAGGGATCGGAATAGTTGAGAATTCGATCAGCCAGCCCGCTACCGTCCAATCCCAGCTCATCAGTCTTGTGGACTTCAGCTACCTGACGAGCAATTTCGTTTATCGGCACACCGGCCTGACCAATGCTTGGCGGAAGGTCGAGCAAGCGGCGAAATCTCTGGTTCCAGAATGCAAGCCTGAAATCAGCATCAAAGACCGAGATGCCCTGGTCGAGCTGGTCCAGAGCGGTCTGCAAGACACCCCTATTGTATCGCAGCGCCTCACTGGCCTGATTCAGAAGTTTGATATCTGCCGAAGAGGAAGATTCGAACCGCTTGAGCAGAAGCGTGTGAACCAGCCTGGAGGAGGATGCACCAATTGCACTTGCCAGCAATTGCTCGGAATGTCGTAAAAGCCCCGTATCCACCGGGTCACTATCCTTGGGC
>JBPCWJ010000026.1:0-9242 GCA_051009635.1 Rhizobiaceae bacterium | reverse complement strand
CCATACAATTGTCGTGTCTGGCCCGATCAAGGGCTGTAATTTATCAACAATCGGCGGCACCGAATGAGCCTTCAGCGTGATGATGATATAGTCCTGCGGTCCCAGATCGGAAGGATTATCGGATGCAACCACCGTGGCTTTGGTTTTCGAACCGTCTTCCTCGATCAATGTCAGACCATTTTCCTGCATGGCCTTTAAATGTGGCCCGCGGGCAACCAGACTGACATCAGCGCCCGCTGACACCAGTTTCGCGCCCATGAAGCCGCCAATAGCACCCGCTCCAAAAATGCAAATCTTCATGATTGAGTTCTGCCCGTCATGTCAGGTTCAGCTTTTCAGCCAGCCCGATGCGTTGAATTTTCCCGGTCGCTCCCTTCGGGATTTCTTCCAGAATGATCACCTTTGACGGAACCTTGAAGCCTGCCAGATGGCTTGCAGCATAATCCCTTACAGCGCGCGCATCCGCCTCGCCATTTTCACTCAGGACGATTGCAGCGGCGATATCCTCACCAAGCTTGGGATGCGGTACAGCAAATGTTACAGCCTGGGCAATTTCAGGATGTTTCAAAAGTATGGCGTCAACTTCCAGCGGACTGATCTTTTCACCACCCCGATTGATGATCTCCTTCAACCGCCCTGTGAGCTGCAAATAACCATCCTCATCGAAGGCACCCTGATCTCCGGTACGAAACCAGCGTTCGCCCTCGATCGTGAAAAAACTCTTCTCGTTTGCATCCGGATTGCTCTCATATCCAGCCGTGACATTTGGCCCGGAGATGACCACCTCTCCTACTGCTCCCGACTCTAGCAGAAAGTCCTCGAATTCGTCGGCAATCTGTACTTTTGGTCCGGCCGCAAGGCCTACAAATCCCGGTTTCTGCTTGCCTGGATGAACAGGATTTGAGCACATCTGATGCGCAGCTTCAGTCATCCCGTAGGCTTCGACCACCGGCACGCCAAAGACGGAGGTCAGCTCTTCCATCACCGGCGCCGGAAGCGAAGCAGATGAAGACCGCAAAAATCTCAGACGGGAATTCTGGATCGTTTCCATATTCCTGCCCGCACGAGACAGGTTTGCCTGATGCATTGTTGGCACAGCAGTGATCCAGGTCGGAATGGCTTCTTCCATCTGCGAGTAAACTTGCAGAACATTAAAGCCCTGTGCGCACCAAACCGAAGCACCAGCCGCCATCGAGGCAGAGAGCGAGGCCACCAATCCGTGAATATGAAATAATGGCATGATGTTCAGCGAGCGATCTTCGGAAGTCAGTGCCAGCGACTTACGGATATTGGTAGCAGAAATAGCGACATTGGTCTGGGTAAGTGGCACGATCTTGGGCCGTGATGTCGTTCCCGATGTATGCAGTATCAGGGCAACATCGTCCGGTCCCGGATTGGCAGGATCTGCCTCTTCTCCTGCACTTTCGCCTTCCAGATGAAACATGCCAGCAGGCGCACCGGCATCTGCAACCAGCGTAATGACCGCGATGCCAAGTTTGGAAGCTGCCTCAAGAGCTGGTCCTTCGTAACCCTCTTCAATTACCAATGCCTTGGCATTCAGGTCATCCAGGTAAAACTCATATTCATCCTGCGTATAGGAAGGATTGAGCGGAGCCGTAGCCGCACCCTGTGCAATCGTCAAAAAGGCGGTTGCCATTTCTGGCCCATTTGGAAGGACAATCGCGACCCGGTCAGTATGTCCAATTCCAAAACCACGAAGCGCTTCAACCGTGGTCCGGGAAAGGGACCGTAATCCACCATAGCTAAGCCATGTACGGCCAGCGCCACCGATTGCGGGGCTGTCATCTGCACCCGTATCCAAAAGTTCCTCTATCGTAGCGACCATTATCCTCGTCCCTGCCCGGCTTGTTCGATTATCCGCATTATTACTTGATTAATCTGGTATCCGCACCCTGTCCCGGCTGAAAATTCACTTGCCCGTCAGCAAATCCAATCTGAGTTTACGCAATCGCGCTCTCTTACGAGGCGAAGAGACATCAAAGGTTGCGCTTTCCCAGGTGTGGTAACAGACAAACAACATTGTGCGCATTTCAAGTTCATCGCCGGTAAATCCGAGATCATGGAAAATCTGACGCAGAAATTTCATCCGAAATTCAATCACACGATTTACGGCCTTGAGAGCCGTTTCGTCATGTTTTGCCCATGACTGAATTGCGAGATCGTATTTGCCGAGATCTTGCTCCTCAATCATTTTTGTCACGCGCTTGAGACGGGTTTCGGGATCACCGGTGGCCAGCAGCGGATTGGTAGTCACGACTTCTGTATATTCATGAAACCAGTAGTCCAGCAGATGCTTGTACAGGTCATTTCGATCCTTGAAATGCCAATAAAATCCGCTTCTCGCGACAGACAATATTTTTGCCAGCCGTTCAACACGAACAGCTTCAATGCCACCCTTTTCCAATTCCTCCAATGCAGCGGCCAGCCATTGCTCCTTGCTGACACGGCCTGCCCGTCTTGGCCTGGACATGAACTCATAATCTCCTTGCAAAAACTAGACACTAGTGTCTATAATTTAGACAGTACTGTCTATAAAATAATTGAAAATAAGGGAGGTCGGTACAATGCGCAATCTCAATCACTACAAAATGTTGCTAACTGGTGCAGCACTTGGTGTTTCTGCACTACTGATTTTGCAACATGCCCCGAATGCCTTGATTGATTCATCAGAAGCTGCCGGCGGCATGGTTCCCGGACCCAATGTCGAGGCACCTGATCGTTATGTCTATTATCCTGGAACAGAAGTCCTCGCTGAAGACGAGGTGCGCGTCGTTGCCTGTGGTACCGGCATGCCGGATCAACGGAGAGGCCAGGCCGCTGCATGTTTTCTGTTTGAATTTGGCAATGGCAAGAAGTTCATTTTCGATATTGGCACCGGTTCCATGCGCAACCTGAATGCTCTGATGATACCACCGGAATTTCTGACAAAGGTCTTCATAAGCCACTTGCACACTGATCATTGGGGCGATCTTGATGGACTCTGGGCCGGGGGCTGGACCGCAGGACGGCCAGTGCCTCTGGAGATTTGGGGGCCGAGTGGCCAAACGCCGGAAATGGGTACCGCCTATGCGGTTGACGGCTTCCTTCGCGCCTTCAATTGGGACTTCCAGACCCGGCAATTCAAGATCACTCCAATACCGGGTCAGATCACTGTTCACGAGTTCGACTACAAACAGATAAACGAGATTGTCTACGACGATGGCGAAATCACTGTTCGCTCAATCCCGGCAATACACACCGGCGATGGCCCGGTTAGCTACATTATTGAATATGCTGGTCTGAAGCTTGTCTTCGGCGGTGATACTGCACCCAACAAATGGTTCGTCGAATATACCAGGGACGCAGATTTCGTGATCCACGAAGCGTTCGCCGGTCCGGAATACTTCAGGAAAGACTACGGCCAGCCCGCACAGCTCGCCTGGCGCGCATGTTGCGAATTTCATTCCTCTGGTCCGGCCTTTGGAAAAGTCATGAGTGAGATTCAGCCGGGACATGCGGTGGCATATCATACCATGGAGGAGGCCCATCAGCAGCTCTTGCTTGATATTCGCTCTACCTATGACGGCCCGTTGTCAATCGCCATGGACATGATGACTTGGAACATTTCAAAGGATGGCGTGACCGAACGCATGGCTGTCTCACCGGATCGCGCCAGCGCTGTTCCAGGACCAACTCCGCAGCCGGGTCCGGATAAATCCGTTGAGGATCCAATGAGCGAATTTACCTATTCAGGCGAATGGGGGCCCGGCTTTAACGCCCAGAACGATATGCTGGATGCCTTCTCCAAAGCCAACAATCTTCAGGACCAGGATTGGCGGCCCAGCAAGTCCTGGTACAAGCCATAAGATAACGATATGGCGGCATCGGGCGCGTTATTCTACCGTGCTCGATGCTGCCATTAGTGAACTTCCGTTTCATGGAACCGGCAGGTATTTGGCAGGAAAATCCAAAAATTTGGCAGGAATTATCAAACCGGCTGACTACTGGCTCACCACATCGAAACTATCACCGAACAAGATTCGACGTCTCCATTGGTGAAGGCACAGGGGCTAAGTCTTAACTGGTCCCGGCTCCTGTGCCGCTTCAGCTAAATCTTCGGGAATGTCATGCTTCTTTGCGAGGGAACAGCGCACTAATCCTGGATGACAATCACGCCCTGTTTGTTGAATGTAATTCCGATTTCCGTCTTCGGCTTTATCGGGCTACCCGTTTTGTGATCAACAGCATACAGATTGCCAATATCTGTCTCCAGCGAATATTCAATGTGGCTGCCAAGATAGGTCGCTGACGTGACTTTCCCGGAGACACCATCATTTCTCTTCCTTGTTGAAACCGAGATCGCATCAGGCCGGATGGCAATGTGTGCCGGTCCGGGTTCGGCCTTCTTGCCTGACAGGCTGACACTGGCCGCACCAATTTTTACTTCAATTCCGGATCTACTGCCCTTCAGCACCTCACCATCAACAATGTTTGCCTCACCGATAAAATCAGCAACGAAGACATCGGCGGGCGTCTCATATAGCTGGCGGGGTGAACCCTGTTGGGCAATAACGGCATTGTTCATGACAACAATTTGGTCGGAGACCGCAAGGGCCTCTTCCTGATCATGGGTGACATAAACCGTCGTCAGACCGATCTTCTGCTGGATCTCACGTATTTCATCGCGGACACGGCGGCGCAGTTTTGCATCAAGGTTTGATAATGGCTCGTCGAACAACAAGACTTGCGGGCGCAAAATCAGTGCCCTGGCTACTGCCACGCGCTGCTGTTGCCCACCGGACAACTCACTCGGCATCCGGCTGCCATAGCCCTCCAGCCCGACCAGTGCCAGCGTTTCTTCGGTTCTCTCAATCATTTCTGCCTTGGGCGCCCTTGTCACACGCAACCCGTAGGAAACATTCTCTGAAACTGTCATATGCGGAAACAGCGCATAGGATTGGAAGACCATGGAAACATCCCGGTCTGTAACCGGAATGTCGGTCACATCCTGATCCCCGATAAAGATCTTGCCGGTACTGGCCATCTCCAGACCTGCAATGAGGCGAAGTGTTGTCGTCTTCCCGCAGCCACTCGGGCCAAGAAGTGTAACCAGCTCACCGGAAGGAATCTCGAGATCAATGTTGTCCACGGCGATCACCGAACCATAGCGCTTTGTCACCGATTGGAAGCGTACGGCAGCAGCTTTTGGATTTCCGCTCATGTTGTAATCGCCTCTTGTTTGCTTGTACCGGTCTCCGACCATCCATGCTCGCGCCGCCCAAGCCGCCGCCTGCTGATGAAAATCTGCACGAAGCTGACCACTGCCAGCATGACTACAATCAGGACCGAGGAATAGGCAATCGCCAATCCGTAATCACCATTTTCCACCCTTCCCAGAATGTACGCTGTAGCCATATGGTAATCGGCCGAAACCAGGAATATCACAGCACTGATTGACGTGATTGCCCGTACAAAACTGAACACAAGTGCGGCTGCGATTGCCGGCCTGAGCAATGGCAGAATTACCCTTGTTACAGTGGTGAAGCTTTTTGCACCAAGCGTCAGGGAAGCTTCGTCAAGATTGCTGTCCAATTGCCGCATTGCGGCAACACCTGCCCTTAATCCAACAGGCATGTTTCTGAACATGAAGCACAGGATCAGTATCATGCCGGTACCGGTCAGTTCCAGCGGCGGGACGTTAAAAGCCAGAATGTAGCTGACACCAATAACCGTACCGGGAATTGCAAAACTCAGCATGGTTCCAAATTCAAACAATCCCCTGCCGGTAAATTTTTGCCTCACCAGCAGGTAGGCGGTCAGCAATCCGAGAGCCGCCGTTAACGGCGCCGAAATTGCGGAAATGTAAATGGTCGTCCAGAACGAGTTCCAGGCAGCGCCACTCCAGACCAGTCCAAATTCACTGGTGGTAATCGAAAATGCATCTGTATAATGGCGAAGCGTGAGCGTGTGATCCCTGCCCCAGGTTTCAACGAAACCGCCAAACATGACCATGCAATAGATGACCAGCGTCATCAGGGTCCATGGAATGACGATGGCCAGTATGAACTTTGTAAGTCCACTTGGCAGAACCGGATGAAGCCCGGATTCGCCCTTTCCGGAAACCGTGACATAGGACTTTTCACCAACCCATCGGCGCTGAATGTAAAAGGCAGAGAGCGTGAATGACAGGAGGACAATTGCCAAGACTGCAGCCTTGCCCTGATCGTTTTGCGCACCCACTATGGCGAAGAATATCTCGGTCGATAGAACCCCGTAATTTCCGCCAAGCACAAACGGATTGCCGAAATCCGCCATGCTTTCAATAAATCCGAGCAGGAATGCATTTGCCAGGCCGGGCCGCATCAGCGGGAAAGACACGCTTGTAAACGTCGTCCAGGAATCGGCTCTCAGTGTTTGTGCTGCCTCCTCAAGGGAGGGGCTTACACCTTCGACAACACCAATGAGCACGAGAAAGGCAATCGGGGTAAATGCCAGCATCTGGGCGATCCAGATACCGGTAAATCCGTAAATCCACCTTGTGGGCGGGATATCAAATGCATATTCCAGAAATTGCGAAACGACACCCGAACGGCCAAACAGCAGGATCATTGCCAGCCCGATCACAAATGGCGGTGTGATGATTGGCAATACGGTAAGAATTCGAAATGCCTTGCCCATACGCAACCGGACGCGCGTTGTCACCAGCGCAAATGCCAGCCCCAGCAAGGTGGAACCGATGCCGACGGAGACAGCCAGAACAAGCGAATTCCATGCGACACCGCAGGTGACATTCTCAGTCAGGCAGCGCAGCCCCCAGATCTTGGAATCGGTGAATTTTTCAGCAAACAGCGAAAGATCATACAGACCTTGATTGTCCTGAAAGGCGCTTATCAGAATCCGGGAGACCGGGAAGAATACAAAGGCCAGAATGAGCGCAATAATCAGGCCGATGGATCCGGCAACAAACACATCTCCACCGGCAAATCCCCGCAAGGCGATGCTCTGCGTGGCGAGGAACAGAAAACTCATGGCCAGAACTATAGCCCCGACACCAAATCCGAATTGACGATCAATTGGTCCGAATATTCTTTCGAGAAACTCATATTCCCAACCGGCAATGCCGATCGTAAATCCCTGAAGGACAAGATAGAAAAGCCCGCCAAAACCCGCAATTCCGAGCCAGAAGGCCCGATCCCTCGTTTCAAGTCCTTCCCGAAATGCCAACAGGCCCAGGAACGGGAATATGATCAGCGGGGCTAACCAGAACTTCCCATGCGAAATAGCCTGGATTACTGCAGGTGAGTAATCACTGTCGAATGGATACCCATCCACCAGCCATTCGAACGTGAAGAATTCGCCGTAGGTCGTGTACCACGGCAGCACAAAAAATCCGAAGAGACCCACGATGATCCAGAGTACGGCAAAACGGTTCATGGCCGTGGATCCCTTCGGCTGGAGGATTGGCTATCCGCTATTGTGGAAGCGAACCGACTTCATCGTCCCAGCGCTTCAGCAGACGCTTGCGCTCAGCCGATGAGCCATATTTGGCAAAATCGTAGTCAATCAATTCCAGCTTGGACAGATCAGGTGCTTCCTTAGGCGGGTTGGCACCGGAATTCGAAGGCACCTGATAGGCCTTGGCTTCGCTTGCCCGGGATTGGATACCGGCATTCAGGGCAAAGTCGTAAAACTTCTTTGCACTATCCATGTTGCGGGCATTTTTGATGATGCTCATGGAACCGATTTCATATCCTGTGCCTTCGCACGGTGCCACGATCTCGACCGGGAAACCATTGACCACCTGTGTCACCATGTCGTGCATGAAGGTGATACCGATTGTCGTTTCTCCCCGGGCAGTAGCCTTGATCGGCGCAGAACCGGATTTTGTGTACTGGTTGACGTTCTTGTGCATGCCTTTCAGGAACTCGAATGCCTTTTCCTCGCCCATGATCTGAACGAGCGTGGCAAGCGTTGTATAGGAAGTACCGGATGAATTCGGATTGGCAATCTGGACTTCGCCCTTATATTCCGGCTTGGCAAGATCAGCCCAGCACTCTGGCGCGGCCAATCCCTTTTTCTCCAGCAATTCCTTGTTGTAGCCAATTCCGAGTGCGCCAGCATAAATTCCAACAGTTTTCATGCCGGAGTCTTTTGCCTGCCGTTGCGCCCAGTCATGCAGCTTGTCGAATTCCGGTGACGTATATTCCTCGGTCAAGCCTTCCTCGGCAGCCTGAAGATGCGGATCACCGGTACCACCCCACCAGATATCGCCCTTGGGATTGCGGGCCTCGGCCTTGATCTGTGCAAATGTTTCACCCGAACTCTTGCGGGTCATCGCAACATCAATACCAGTCTCTTTTGAAAACGCCTCGACCATCAGATTGCACCATTCAATCTGGGGGCTGCAATATAATGTCAATTTGTCCGCCGAAAGCGCGTGGCTGGCACCAAGCGCCCCTGCAGCAAATGCAATTGCTCCAACTAGATTTCTGATTGTCATTTTTATCCTCCCTTTCTATGTTTTCATGACATGTCGGTTTTAGACTTGCTTATTTGATCCAGCCCGCTGATTTCCTTGAGTATGCCGGCCATTCCGGGGGCTGCTGCAATCGCCATATTGCCGCGATGCAGGCCATTGCCTTCAAGAAAATCATTGGTCCAGCCACCTGCCTCCCTGACCAGCAACAGCCCTGCCAGGCAGTCCCAGGAATTCATGTGGGGCTCGAAATATCCAATCAGTTTTCCTGAAGCGACCCATGCTAGAGACAAGGCACCTGATCCGCAACGATGGAACATGCCGTTTACTTTCATCAAACGGTCAAGCGCCAGCAAGGTCTGTGAAGGGTGAACTCGAAGCGAATGGCCAATACCAATCAGTCCGGCATCTGCATTCTTGATTTCTTGCAGATTTAGCGGCCGATCATTGATAAATGCACCCTTGCCCGATTCCGCCCAATAGGCATCATCATGTATCGGATCAAAAATTACGCCTATCCTGGTACTACCCGCACGCATATAGGCAATTGATACACACCAGGACGGAATGCCTGACAGGAAACAATCCGTGCCATCTATCGGATCGATCACCCAGATACCGGCATCATTCTCGGGTTTCTTGAATTCAAACTCTTCACCGAGAATTCCATCATCGGGGAAGGTATCCGAGATCATTTTTCTGATGAGCAGTTCGGCATTCCGGTCTGCCTCACTTACCCGGTCCTGTGGGCCCTTGTGTTCTACAC
>JBPCWJ010000025.1:0-4572 GCA_051009635.1 Rhizobiaceae bacterium | reverse complement strand
CCGGACCGGGTACACTTTGGTACCGTAATTCCAGTTCTCACTCCCATCTCATGCAGGCCAGGTTTCCCGGCATTAAGGCCACTTGAAAAAAGCGCCACCTGCAATCTCGGACAGGAACCGCCTGTTCAAGCCATCCGGCCTGCACCTGCGGCACCGGCGGTAACCCGCCGGATTTATTCCTGAATCGACCCAGGCCAATTCAGGAAATTCAATTCATCAAGCGCTCTGCAGGCTTGACGGATCCACTTTTACACCCGGGCCCATGGTCGATGAAATTGCAAATCTCTCGACATAGGTTCCCTTTGCACCAGCCGGCTTTGCCTTCATGACAGCATCGGCAAGCGCACGGATATTCTCCTCGATCGCCTTGGCGTCAAATGAAGCCTTGCCAACGCCCGCATGCACGATGCCAGCCTTCTCTACACGGAACTCAACCGCACCACCTTTAGATGCCTGGACGGCAGCTTTTACATCTGGTGTAACGGTGCCAACTTTCGGATTTGGCATCATGCCACGCGGGCCGAGTACCTTACCGAGCCTGCCTACAAGAGGCATCATGTCCGGCGTTGCAATGCAGCGGTCAAAATCGATTTTTCCAGACTGGACGATTTCAGCCAGGTCTTCTGCACCCACGATGTCTGCACCAGCTTCCTTTGCCTCATCGGCCTTGTCGCCCTTGGCAAACACAGCAACACGAACGGATTTGCCCGTGCCATTTGGCAGATCAACCACACCACGGACCATCTGATCGGAATGGCGAGGATCAACACCCAGATTTATTGCAACTTCGACAGTCTCGTCGAATTTGGTCTTGGCACGCGCCTTGACCAGTTCCACAGCTTCACCGAGTGGATAAAGCTTGCTGCGATCGATACCCTCACGGGCATTTTTCAAACGTTTTCCAGTCATCGTATCAACCCGCTACCTCGAAACCCATGGAACGGGCTGAACCCTCGACCATACGCATGGCCGCTTCCACATCATTTGCGTTCAAATCGACCATTTTCTTTTCGGCGATTTCACGTACCTGAGCGCTGGAAACCTTTCCTGCAACTTCCTTGCCGGGCTCCATTCCACCCTTGGCAAGACCGGCGGCCTTCTTAAGGAAGAACGAAACCGGAGGCTGCTTCATTTCGAAAGTAAAGGACTTGTCCGCATAGATGGTAATGGTGACCGGGATAGGCATTCCCTTTTCCATTTCCTGGGTTTTTGCGTTGAACCCCTTACAAAATTCCATGATGTTCAAACCGCGCTGACCCAAAGCCGGCCCAATGGGCGGCGAAGGAGACGCGTTTCCTGCGGGTACCTGCAATTTCAGGTATCCTTCAATCTTCTTGGCCATTCATACTGCCCTTTCAAATCTGCCGCCCGAAGCGGGAGGCTGTTCAAGTTTTGCCGCCAAACAGAGCCAGGCCCTTCGCAGCTATTGCAGTCGCGCGGTACGGTTCAGCAGGCTGGCCAGCCCCCTCGCCTTCCGCACATTACAGTCAGAGCTTCTCAACCTGACCGTATTCCAAATCCACCGGCGTTGCCCTGCCAAAAATCGAAACCTCAACCTTCAGCCTTGCACGCTCTTCATCGACTTCCTGAACGATGCCGTTAAAGGAAGCGAACGGCCCATCGGCAACACGCACCGATTCGCCGATATCGTAGGAGACGGACGGCTTTGGCCGGTCGACCCCTTCCTGTACCTGATGAAGAATCTGATCCGCCTCATAGTCGGTAATCGGCTGCGGCTTGTTATCCGCGCCTAGAAAACCGGTAACTTTCGGTGTGTTCTTGATCAGATGGTAGGTCTCATCATTCAAATCCATCTTCACAAGCACGTAGCCGGGAAAGAACTTTCTTTCCGCGTCCACCTTGCGCCCGCGACGAACCTCCACAACCTTTTCGGTCGGGACCATCACAGCCTCGAACATGTGTTCAAGACTTTTCTGGCGCGCTTTTTCCTCTATCGCCTCTGCAACCTTTTTCTCGAAGTTTGAGTAGGCGTGCACAATGTACCAACGGTGTGCCATCTTAGTTCAAATTATCCTCGTATGGATCGCAGGCTGACCAAGGTCGCGCTGCATCCGAAAAATATTCAGCCACCCAAACTCAACAACAGCCCGACGCCCCAGCCCAGAACCTGGTCAACCGCCAGAAAAAACAGCGCTGCTATTAACACCATGACAAATACCATCACTGTGCTGATCAAGGTTTCGCGACGGCTCGGCCAGGTGACCTTGGAGGTCTCCGAGCGTACCTGCTGCAAAAAGGTAAAAGGATTGGTTTTGGAAGCCATTACCTTTGGTTTCTCTCTCACACTTGCGGGTTTCAACCGCGATTAACTGGAATATCGAAGCCGGAAATTGCCATTCAATCGCAATCAGGACCCGTTACCAAATGCCGGAAATCACACTAACCGGGGTAAAATTCAACAACAGCAAGCGCGCCAAGCCTCACTCTAGGCTCCACGCGCTATGCATGCCATTGACCGGTAGATATAGATTCATACGGCATTAAGCAAGTGAAAACTTTCGGAAATTTCCAAAATCAGCATGTAAAATTTCGCCATTTTGGCATGTGCATTAGCCTACTCTCCAATTTAGGTCAAAGATGGATTCAACAACCGACGACAAGTATTTGATTTCAATAAGTTAATGGCAGGGGCAGCAGGGTTCGAACCCGCGACCTGGGGTTTTGGAGACTATTGAATCAGAATGAATTATGGCGGTACTGGGACAAGGTTGCGTCTGGACAAATTGCCGAAACAGCACGCTTCATAATTTGTTTGAAGATTAGCGATGAGACCTCAGCGGAGTGTTCATTTTCAATCATAATTCAAGCGCTTGAATTACAAGCGGCCAAAGCCGTGCAACTACCACCAACAAGCCATAAACAACAAAGGGGAGAAGAACAAAACTTGCTGTCATGTTGCTGAACCATCTTCCCGTATAAGCACCTCCAATTGCCACAATTTTCTTTCGATTTCGAATGCGCCAAATAATTTCCCATAAGCCGACATAAAAGGCGGCTGGCACCCAACCCAATAAAATCAATTCGGGACTAAATGGCGGGCCATCAACAAGATGATGGCTGCACTCATCATGTGCTTCTTGACCAAGATCCCTATGGCCGCTTTCAACATAGCATAGTTGGTAGGCTTCAAAGCCCTGACGATGCCAAGTGGAAACCGCTAATTGCATAAAAATATAGGACAACGCTATGGCACTCAACACTCTTGCAATATGAGATATTGTCGAGCGTTCTACAGGTACGAAAAATATCAATAACGGTGCAATAAGCGGTAATGACCAGAGCCAAAAATTAAATGGAATATGTGTGAGAGTTTTGAAAATTAGATAATTAATGTCAGGCATCAGAGTTAGGTGCAATAAATCAGGAATTAATTCTGGAGATTATTTTTGGTTGATCTTCAAATGTTCCCGGATGGCTCTCAAACTGTATCGAGAAAGAGTTTGGATAATTTGGATAAAGGGCTTTCGACTATGCTTGGGAATTAATATAGATTTAAAATCAATACGTTAATGGCAGGGGCAGCAGGGTTCGAACCCGCGACCTGCGGTTTTGGAGACCGCCGCTCTACCAACTGAGCTATACCCCTATGGGCCGGATCGGCGAAAAGCTTATGCGACTTCCATGCGCAAATCGCAAGCCCACAGTTAAGATTTTTTTGCCTTACCCCGCCAGGTGGTTTTCTGCCTGGCGGGGTTCAGGTTCATTCGATGATGGAGGCCACGATGCCTGCACCCACGGTGCGGCCGCCTTCGCGGATCGCAAAGCGCAGGCGCTCTTCCATCGCAATCGGCACGATCAGCTCAACTTCCATCTCGACATTGTCACCAGGCATCACCATCTCGGTGCCTGAAGGCAGATGCACAATGCCGGTCACATCGGTCGTGCGGAAATAAAACTGCGGACGGTAATTGGTGAAGAACGGCGTGTGACGGCCACCCTCTTCCTTCGTCAGAATATAGGCTTCCGCCGTAAATTTCTTGTGCGGCTTGACAGAACCGGGCTTGGCCAGAACCTGGCCACGCTCAACGCCTTCACGGTCAATACCACGCAACAATGCGCCGATATTGTCGCCGGCTTCACCACGGTCAAGCAGCTTGCGGAACATTTCAACACCGGTGCAGGTGGTCTTGGAGGTGTCGCGAATGCCGACAATCTCAATCTCGTCACCAACATTGATCACGCCACGCTCAACACGGCCGGTCACAACCGTACCACGGCCCGAGATCGAGAACACATCCTCGATCGGCATCAGGAAGGGCTGGTCAACCGGACGCTCAGGCTGGGGAATATAGGTGTCAACCTCGGCCATCAGTGCGCGAACCGCCTTCTCGCCAATCTCGTCATCGCGGCCTTCAAGTGCGGCCAATGCAGAACCCTTGATGATCGGAATATCATCACCGGGAAATTCATAGGAAGACAGCAGTTCGCGAACTTCCATGTCGACAAGCTCAAGCAGCTCCTCGTCATCAACCTGGTCAACCTTGTTCAGGAACACAACAATCGCCGGAACACCAACCTGACGGGCAAGCAGGATGTGCTCGCGGGTCTGGG
>JBPCWJ010000024.1:0-7266 GCA_051009635.1 Rhizobiaceae bacterium | reverse complement strand
GGCAGGATGACCATGGCTGCAGCTCGCAATGTCACGATTTTGGGCGCAGGTCTCATGGGCCATGGCATTGCGCTGGTAATGGCCCGAGCAGGAAACAAAGTGACAGTTACCGATCCTGTAAACGAGGCGTTGAATGCGTTGTCCGGCAAGGTTGAGGCGAGTCTGGCCGGGTTGGGGGTCGAGGCAGGGGAGACTGAACAAACACTTTCGCGCATATATGTTCAGCCGGATTTCAGCGCTGCGGTTTCGCAGGCAGATTTTGTATTTGAAGCGGCGCCGGAAAAATTACCACTCAAGCGGGCCCTGTTTGAAAAGCTGGAAGCTGATGCGCCTGCTCATGCAATTCTGGCTTCCAATACGTCCGTCATTCAGATTTCAAAGATAGTCGGTGAGCGCAAGACTGCGAACCGGATGTTGGGGACCCATTGGTGGAACCCACCGCATATGATCCCGCTTGTCGAAGTCATCAAGACGCAGTGGACGGATCCGGCCAACGCACAGTCCATGTTCGAACTGCTTGAAGCAGCAGGCAAGACACCGGTCATGGTTGAGAAGGACGTACCCGGCTTTATTGGCAACCGCCTGCAACATGCCTTGTGGCGCGAAGCGGTAAGCCTGGTCGAGAATGGAATCTGCGATGCTGAAGCGGTGGACACGGTCATCAAGTCCAGTTTTGGCAGGCGGCTTGCTGTATTGGGGCCGCTTGAGAATGCCGATCTGGTCGGTACAGATTTAACGCTGGATATTCATGAAAATGTCTTATTCGATCTGGAAAACCGGGCAGGACCGTCGCCCTATCTGAAACAGATGGTCGAGGATGGGCGCCTGGGTATGAAATCTGGTGAAGGGTTCCAGAAATGGACTGATCAGGAAGCTGATGCGGTCCGAAACAAGGTTACTCGTCACCTGACGCAACTTGAGAAAATCATGAATGACTAATTCGCAGACCGGCTGAAAGCCGGCAAAGGGAGGAAATATGTCAAAACATCTTGGTACAATTTCACGCCGTAAATTCATGAAAGGCAGCGCGTTGGCGCTTGCTGCACCTGCAATCCTAAACGCAACTAGAGCCTATGCGGCAGACCCTGTAATCAAGATCGGCCACGTAAGTCCACGCACCGGGCCACTGGCTGGTTTTGCCGAAGCAGATGAATATGTTTTGGGCGGCATTCAGGAATTGTTTGCGGCCGGTCTGGAAAACAATGGGAAGAAGTGGCAGGTCGAGATTATCTCCAAGGACAGCCAGTCGAATCCGAACCGGGCGGCGGAAGTAGCGGCCGATCTGATCCTTGGTGAGGAAGTCGATATCATCGTTGCAGCTTCAACGCCTGATACCACCAACCCGGTGGCCGATCAGGCTGAAGTGAATGAAGTTCCCTGCATTACCACTGATTGCCCGTGGCAACCCTATTTCTTCGGGCGCAATGGTGTCCCGGGTGAAGGTTTCCAGAGCACCTATCATTTCTTCTGGGGACTTGAAGACGTCATTGGCGCATTCCTCGACATGTGGGGAAAGAGCGGGGTTACCAAGAAAGTTGGCGGATTGTTCCCGAACGATGCTGACGGCAATGCCTGGGGTGACAAGGAAAACGGCCTTCCAAAACCGCTCGCTGCGGCGGGCTATGAGTTGACCGATCCGGGCCGGTATCAGCCGCTTTCGGACGATTTCTCAAACCAGATCGCTGCTTTCAAGGAAGCTGGCTGCGAGATCGTAACCGGAAACATGATCCCACCTGATTTTGCTACTTTCTGGTCGCAGTCTGCCCAGCAAGGTTTTAACCCGAAGGTCGTTACAATCGGAAAGGCTTTGCTGTTCCCATCGGTCATTGAATCGCTTGGTGATCGTGGCGATGGGCTGAGTTCGGAGGTATGGTGGTCACCTGCGCATCCTTTCAACTCTTCATTGACCGGTGCAAGTGCGAAAGAGCTTGCAGATGGTTATGTTGCTGCATCGGGGCGGCCCTGGACGCAGCCGATCGGGTTCAAGCATGCCTTGTTCGAAGTGGTTGCTGATGTTGTAAAGCGTTCCTCAGACCTGGAAGATCCTGCCGCGATTATAGAGGCAATTGCTGCGACAAATATCAACACGATTGTCGGGCCGGTGAATTGGGCCAATGGTCCGATCAATAATGTCACAAAAACACCGCTGGTTGCTGGCCAATGGCAGAAGGATGGCGACGGGTTCGATCTCAAAATCGTTGCAAACTCTGCGGCACAGAATATTCCGCTGACAGGCGAGTTGAAACTGCTCTAGCGCAGATGGAAGCGGCGCTGAAAACCGGCGCCGCATCCCAATCCTGTTGAGGTTGTAATGTCAGCAGTTCTCAAACTTGATGGTCTGGAAAAGTCATTTGGTGCCGTGAAGGTTGCCGATGAACTCAGCTATGAAGTCGAGGCCGGCGAAGCTCTGGGTGTCATTGGGCCGAATGGAGCTGGAAAAACTTCCATGTTCAACCTCATAACAGGAACACTCGCACCAAATTCAGGGCGCATTCATTTCGAGGGACAGGATGTAACCGATTTGAGTGCAGCGCGCCGGTCACGCAGTGGTATCGCACGCAGTTTTCAGGTTCCCCAGCCATTTACCCACATGACCGTCTTTGAAAATGCGATGGTTGCTGCAACCCAATCTGCGGCGCTGCATGGGCATGAGGCGGAACAGCATTGCCTCCTTGTATTGGAGCAGACGGGCCTGTTTACAAAGGCCAATTCAACGGCTGGTAGTTTGACCTTGTTGGAGCGAAAGCGGCTGGAACTGACCCGGGCACTATGTGCAAAGCCAAGGCTCTTGCTGCTTGATGAAATCGCTGGTGGATTGACAGAGGCTGAGTGCAATTCACTGGTCGGGACAATCAGGGAAATTCATTCCACGGGTGTAACCATTATCTGGATTGAGCATGTCGTTCACGCGCTTCTGGCGGTTGTCGAGCGATTGATCGTTATCGATTTCGGACGGAAGATTGCCGAGGGTGATCCCGAGGAGATCATGCAAAGTCCCCAAGTACAGGAAATCTATCTCGGGATTGAGGGCGATGGCTAAGCCAATTCTCGAGATAGACGGTCTTGACGCGCATTACGGAGATTTCCAGGCGCTCTATGGCATTGATATGACCATTGATGAAGGTGAGGTGCTGGCGATAATCGGTGCCAATGGTGCGGGAAAGACGACCCTGATGCGTTCGATTGCCGGTTTGATAGCCAATGGTTCTGCTCAGGTCGCTTATCGGGGTGAAGCGATTGGATCGTTAAGGGCAGATCAAGTCGCGTCCAAGGGCATTGCCCTGGTGCCGGAAGGCCGTCAACTCTTCCCATCCTTGTCGGTTGAAGAAAACCTGGTCATTGGTGGGCAGGTGGGACGAACCGGTCCATGGTCGCTTGAAGCGGTTTTTGAATTGTTTCCGATCCTTAGGGAACGGCGAAACCAGGCTTCCACTTCCCTTTCCGGCGGTCAGCAGCAAATGGTTGCGATCGGCCGGGCGCTAATGTCGAACCCTGATCTGATCTTGTTTGATGAAATCAGCCTTGGCCTGGCTCCCGTAATTATCAAGGATATTTACAAGGCACTGCCAGGCATTGTCGGTGGCGGGATGAGCGCGATGATTGTTGAACAGGATATCAGCAAAGCCTTGTCGGTGTCGTCGCGGGTATACTGCCTTCAGGAAGGCCGTGTCTCGCTTGAGTGCGGGTCAAAAGATGTATCACGGGATGAAATAAGCCGTGCCTATTTCGGGATTGAATGATCATGGATTGGGCAAACGCAATCATACAGGGGATTTTGCTTGGCGGCCTTTACGCCTTGTTTGCGGCAGGCCTCAGCCTGATTTTCGGCGTGATGCGTCTTGTTAACATCGCTCATGGAGACCTGATTGTCCTGGCGGCATATATGGGCCTTTCAACGACCTTGCTGCTTGGTGTGCATCCCTTTGTTGCGCTTCTGATCGTTGTGCCATTGATGGCTGGTATTGGATATGTCCTGCAGCGTGGCGTTCTTAACCAGACGCTTGGCGATGATATTCTGCCACCCCTATTGGTGACATTCGGCTTGTCGGTGATCATCCAGAACGCATTGCTCGAACTATACTCCGCCGACCCGCAAAAGATGGATGCGGGCGCGCTTGAGACGGCAAGTGTTTCCGTCGGCGGATTGGCGCTTGGCGTCTTGCCATTGTTGACATTTGGTATTGCTGTCGTTCTGATTGCCGGATTGCAATGGACCTTTTACCGGACCGCACTTGGGCGGGCATTTCGCGCCGTTTCCGACAATCAGGATATTGCCCAGTTGATGGGGTTGAACCGACGACATGTTTTCGGGTTGGCAATGGCATTGTCACTTGCCGTGACGGCTATCGCCGGAATTCTGCTTGGAATCCGTACCAATTTTGATCCCTCAATTGGCGGCGGGCGACTGATATTTGGCTTCGAGGCGGTGATTATCGGTGGGCTCGGCAATCTCTGGGGTACGTTGGCAGGTGGTGTCATCCTTGGCGTGGCACAAACCATAGGAGCCAAGATCGATCCGGGCTGGCAGATATTATCCGGACATATCGCATTTCTGATCATTCTTGCCATTCGGCCAAATGGCCTGTTCCCGAGGATAAGCGGATGAACGCAGAACAAAGCCATGTAACACGTTCAACCAGGGCTGCCAGATTTGCCGGTGTTCTTGGGCTGTTGGTGTTGATTATCCTGATTGCTGCGCCGTGGTGGGCCGGGCGCGCCGACATGCGGCTGATGGGTGAATTATTCCTTTATATGGCACTCGCCAGCCTTTGGAATCTGATGGCAGGCTATGCTGGCCTGGTCTCCGTCGGGCAACAGGCCTATGTCGGCTTTGGCGGATATATGCTGTTTGCCCTTACGATATTTGGCGGTGTTCATCCATTACTGGCTATCGCGATTGCAGGTGGTCTCGGTGCGATTATTTCCATTCCGGTGGCATCACTGATTTTCCGGTTGAGAGGTGCATATTTTGCCATCGGCACATGGGTCATGGCGGAAGTTTTCCGACTTGTCTTTGCGCAGGTTTCTGCCTTGGGTGGAGGGTCGGGTTCTTCCCTGCCGGTGGGAATTGTCAAATCCCTTGCTGCTTCGAGGCAATCGCGTGAATGGTTGAGTTACTGGCTTGCGCTGGGTGCAGTAATCTTGGTGATTGCAGTGATCTATCTGTTCTTGAGATCGCGCAAGGGGCTGGCATTGACCGCGATACGTGACAATGAACTAGCGGCAAATTCTCTCGGCATTGATATCTGGCGCACAAAATTCACGGTCTATGTCGTGGTTTCTGCACTAACAGCGATGATCGGCGCGCTTATCTTTTTGCAGAAGCTTCGTATTTCTCCGGATGCTGCGTTCTCGGTCAATGACTGGACAGCCTTTGTCATCTTCATAGTCGTGATTGGCGGCATCGGTACAATTGAGGGGCCGATTATTGGTACCTTGATTTTCTTTCTGCTTCGCGAAACTCTTGCTGATCTGGGTACAATCTATCTAATGGTACTCGGCCTGGTCGCCATCATCGTGATGTTGAAAGCGCCCAAGGGAGTATGGGGTTTTGTCCGCGAACGTTTCGACCTTCAACTGTTTCCGCTCGGTTACCGGGTGGTGCCAAACAATAGCTCGCAAGGAGTTTGAGCATGGCTCGCCAGAAAACTGTCATCACTTGTGCAATCACCGGCGCCATTCACACGCCCACAATGTCGGATGCCTTGCCTTACACGGCTGATGATATTGCCCAGCAGGCGATAGAGGCCGCTGAAGCTGGCGCCTCCATTCTTCATTTGCATGCCCGGCGGCAGAATGATGGTGGAGTTTCAGTTGAAACAAAGGATTTTGAAGCCTTCCTGCCGCGTATCAAACAAGCTACAAATGCCGTAGTAAACATTTCAACCGGTGGCAGCCTATCACTTTCGATTTCCGACCGGGTGAAACCGGCTGCAACCTTTTCGCCGGAAATGTGTTCCCTGAATATGGGGTCAATGAATTTCTCGTTTCACCCGCTGGCCAAACGGTATGACAATTGGAAATTTGACTGGGAACAGGAATATGTTGAAGGTTCCGAAGGCAATATTTTCCGCAATACGTTCCGGGACATTCGCGAGGCTGCAGAAACGCTGGCACCGCATGACATAAAATTCGAGCATGAGTGCTACGATGTAGGCCATCTTTATAATTTGAAATTCTGCTTGGATATTGGCTTGTTCAAACCGCCGATTTTTCTTCAGTTCGTTTTGGGAATATTGGGCGGGATCGGTTCGGATGTAGACAATCTGATTTTCATGAAGCGCACAGCTGACCGATTGTTTGGTGACGATTATCGCTGGTCGGTTCTGGGTGCTGGTGCAGCTCAGATGCCGCTTGCAACAACCGCAAGCCAGATGGGTGGTAATGTCCGTGTCGGCTTGGAGGACAGCCTTTACATCTCTCGCGGAAAGCTTGCCGAAAATAATGCCCAACAGGTCACCAAAATCCGCCGTATTGTCGAGGATCTTGGTTGTGAGGTGGCGAGCCCGGATGAGGCCAGGGAAATCCTTGCCCTGAAAGGTGGCGACCGGGTCAATTTTTGAGGAGACTTGTCCATGCCGGAGATCGAACCCACGGATAGGAGCTTAAAGTCTCTCAACGGCCTGCATTTGTGGCATGCACCCTTGTCCAGTTGCTCGCAAAGGGTTCGAATTGTTCTTTCTGAAACCGGCAAGGATTATCAGAGCCATTTGGTCAATCTGGAAAAGGATGAGCATGCGAGTGAAGCCTATCAGGCGATCCATTCCAAGGGTCTGGTACCGGCACTCGTTGATGATGGACGTCTTTTCATCGAGTCGATAGATATCATCCAGCATGTTGGCGGAGATGCTCCCGGCTTTGGCGAAAACCAGGCTCCAGATTTGTTGCGCAGAGCGGACGAAGCGCAAGCGGATCTAAAACTTCTGACATTCGAATTTCTCTTTCGTTCCAGTCCGCCACCATCTCCCGAAAAAGCAGAGGCTTTTCAAAGCTCCCACAATAATGAATGGCTGCGGAAGTTTCGTCAGGACTTTGCCAAGGGATTTGATCGTGAGCGCCTAGACGATGCGGTCCAACGTACTGATGAGGCATTCAAACATCTCGACGAAATCCTGTCGGATGGGCGTGATTATCTGGCAGGAAATTACTTCTCATTGGCGGATGTGGCCTGGATGCCCAATGTGCATCGTTTTGCCCTGATGAATTGGCCATATGAGCGCACTCCGCATTTGGCCAATTGGTTTGAACGTGTCTCAAAGCGGCCAA
>JBPCWJ010000023.1:0-5998 GCA_051009635.1 Rhizobiaceae bacterium | reverse complement strand
TTGCCATCACCATGACGGCCTGGGCCAGCAATCTCGACTTGCCGCTTTGTCAGCTTCCCGGAAATCATAGATATACCACAATCTATACCACACACTGAACAAAATCGAGTGTAATCGCAAGTGATTGGATTGGGAAGGATGGAGCCTAGAAGCCTGATAAAAGCTTGTTTTTACAGCATCTAGGCGAACGGCAGCGGATTGAGAAACATCAGGCGGTGGCGGAGAGAGAGGGATTCGAACCCTCGAGACGGTTACCCGCCTACACACTTTCCAGGCGTGCGCCTTCGACCACTCGGCCACCTCTCCAGATTTCACCTCGCATACCACAAGGTGGGTCGAAGACAAGCGCACGCCTATCTTCAAATGGAAGGACTGGTCCAGACCAGTCCATGGGCGCCTTCGACCACTCGGCCACCTCTCCATTTCCTGAAACTATTCAGGCGCGGCGCACTATACAAATAAGCGGGGCTACTGCAAGCACTGATACAATCTAATTTTTGACCAATTTGAAACATTGCCAAATTGACCCGAAACGCTTAAATTTTCACGTCTGGCGAAACAGGGAATATACCCGGGAATATATAATTCGCCATTATACCATGTGGGATTTAAACCGGAAGATAATTGATGCTACGCGGCTTGTTTCGCATATTGAGCCTTGTCAGCCTGGCACTGGCGTTGGTTTCCGGCGTATTGGACATGACACGGTCCATTGCAGATTCGCAAATAATATTCACTCCGCTCTATGTTGACTGGATTCGGCTAAGCCCCGGAACGCTTACTGAATTCGGGGAGTCAGTCTCGAACTATACCCATCCGTGGGTTTGGGATCCGGCAATTATCACGCTCTTGAAAGCGCCGACCTGGACGGTATTTGCACTATTGGCGGTTTTGCTCGGAATGGCATCGCGCCGCAAACGCAAGCGCTGGCAGGAAAATTTCGGGGCCTGATACCGAATGATTCGCCTTTCGGCAGAGGATAGCTCATGTTCCTGCTCGATATGTTGAACAAGAAAACCAAACTTCCATCATCCGACGAAGCTCTTGCCGGACGCGACGAACCGATACCGACGGCAAGCCACCATTTTGTCAACAAGACCAGCTTGAAGGAGCCCTTTCCCGATGGAATGGAAATGGCCATGTTCGGCCTTGGCTGTTTTTGGGGTGCAGAACGAAAATTCTGGGAATTGCCGGGCGTCTATACAACAGCTGTTGGATATGCAGGTGGCTCCACGAAAAATCCGACCTATCAGGAAGTTTGCACCGGAATGACCGGCCATAATGAGGTTGTTCTGGTAGTCTTTGACCCTGGGAAAATCAGCTACGAAGAACTCCTGTCCACCTTCTGGGAATCACATGACCCGACACAGGGTATGCGCCAGGGAAATGATGTCGGCACTCAATATCGTTCCGGCATTTATACCTATACTCCGGAGCAGCGCGAACTTGCCGAAATGAGCAACAGCCAATATTCCGGGGCGCTGGCGCAGGCAGGCATGAATTCTGTGATCACGACCGAGATAATTGACGCACCGGAATTCTACTACGCTGAAGACTACCACCAGCAATATCTGGCCAAGAATCCCTCAGGATATTGTGGCCTTGGAGGCACTGGTGTCGCCTGTCCAATCGGAACCGGCGTTTCGACCTAAGCTAAATAGCCTAACCCTGGCATCACTGTTTCGGCCGCGGTGTCGGAACAGGGATTTCCACATCGCTCTGGCCGGAGGATTTAGCAGCCTTGCTTGCCTCGATCGGCTTGCTCGCCAGGATTGCCGCCGGATCAATCTCGGGAATGTCAATCTTGGGTGCATTAAACGAGGCAGCCTGAATGGGGAATTCGGCCTTGTCACTTGGAATTTCTCCGGCATTCAGGATTTTGATACAGGTTTTTGGCAAGTCAGAAAGCACTTTCTCGCGCTTCTTGGCCGGCTTGTCATTCTTCGATGGTTTCCGAGGTTTCAAGGCCACATCAAACCACCATTTGAGTGCCTTTCCATCGCATCCAATGTCGGAACCAACCGCCTTTTGCGGTTTGCAGCCCGGCGAATCCTTGGGGCAGAAAATCCGAACATGGAAATGATAGTGATGCCCGTAGAATGGTCTGATTTTCGAAAGCCAGGACCGGTCTCCCTTGACCGTATCGCACAGCTTTTTCTTGATCCCCGGATGAACCAGAATACGCTGCACCTCGGGAAAGCGCGCCGTCTCGCGCATCAGATCGGTATAGGATTGCTTCCAGCGCCTGTTATCGACATAGAGGGAACCTTTTTTCAGAACGGAAACTGCACTTAGCTCTTCGCGTTCCTTATAGGTCAGGCGCTTGTCCGGCATGGGTGTGAACCAGATATCGGCATCCAACCCAACCTGATGTGAGGTATGACCGGTCAGCATCGGACCACCACGCGGCTGCGATAAATCTCCAACCATCAGGCCATTCCAGCCAATCTTCTTTGCCTTGATCGATAATTCCTCTAGCAGACCAATCAATTGCGGATGTCCCCAACGCCGGTTTCGTGACAGGCGCATAACCTGCCAATTGGGCCCGTCCACCGGAATGGCAATCCCGCCCGCAAGGCAACCCTTGGAGTAAAATCCCACCGCCTGAGAATCCAGATCTGCCGGCAATGGTTTCGAACCAAACAGCATCTTCGCCGGTGTTTTCGAATCCGCAATCGCCAATGAAGGCGAGATATTTTCGGCAATCAACATCGCAGCGATGGCAAGACCAACAACGCCAATCTTCATGAATTTACCGGGATTCGCCATGAATCTGCCTCTGATCATTCTTTGGGCGAATTTTAAATGGGCATTCAACGCAACGCTACCCAGCCGCCTGTTTCTGTCGAACACTCCGAATCATATCGCAGAAAATCGAGGCGAAAATAGCAATTAGGTCAGGACCCTAACATATTTTTTGATGATGGAGGACGATTCTCAGCCTGTAATCCCGCATCTGATACTGATCAGAATGCTTTCTAGAGAACGGAAGACAGGCGCATGGCAACACCCATATCACCGGAAACCTTGATCTTTCCCTGCATGAACGCAGCCGTAGGGTCCAAATCACCACCAATCAATGCCTGCAGCGTATCCAGATCGCAGGAAATTGTGCAATCCGCTTCGCCATCTTCCGTGGTAACAGAATTGGGACTGGAAGAGCCATCGACAAGCACAACGCCTTCTTCGCCGCAATCAAATTTCACAGTTGCACCAAGTCCGGAATTTTCTCCAACTTTGGCACGAATTGCATCTGCCGCACTATCAATGCTCATCTATCGATCCCTTTGGTTACGAACATCACGGCAATGCAAAAACCAGCCTTGCCTCTTTTTCTCACTAACCGCTATTTGCCGTTAATTCAATGCGATATTGATGGAAGAGCAAGCACATGCAGCGCCCGGCGGAAAACCGCCGGACGTTGTATCAGCGGCCGAAGAGGCCGCCGCCGCTTATGCGGCGCGCAACTCAGGCGTCTCCCGGCAGGGAGACTGCCGTGAGCTAGAAAAGAGATACACAAACCGTGGGACGATGATCGCCAGAAAAAGCCCGGTTAGTGCTGGGCGCATTGCCCCACGCGGAGATTTGATGTCAATACCGGACGGATGCACTGGTGTCCGGAAAGCCTCTCGCCGAAAACCCGAAAGTCCCCGGTTGTAACCTCGCAATGCGTTTTTCAGCACGCCAAGGCGCTCCGCTGCTGTTGCCCTCCGAAAAGTCGGCGGTACCCCCGGCGTTTGTGTCAGACAACAGTGAGGTAAGGATAATTGAGGGCTTGAGGGTGGGGATAGATTTTTTTAGGGGCGGCTATCACGGAACACAACTCTCCCCCTTGAGGGGAGATGGGGTGGCTTGGTGAATAAAACGGATTGTTATTTGGGTTCACCGTAATGATTATCAAATTCCGCTTCCGACAATGCGCCGCCGCCATCTGAATCGGCAGTGTTGAACGCTTCATCAGTCCAATTGATACCGGAGGCTCTCAGTTCATCAATTGTTACTTGGCCATCTCCATTGGCATCGATCTTGGCAAAATCACTATCTGCGTTCGCGAAAGCTGGCGCGGTGATCAAGATGGATAGTGCGATTACGAGCTGCTTCATTAATCAACTCCTCGAATTCATGTTGCGTAAATTAGATAGATGAAAGGCTTGATGCTGGCGTAGCAAAACGATCAAAATACGATGTCGCCGACCGAAACATCGCATCCGCTTGTCGCCGGTGCGAATCCCGAAATCGCGTTGCCGAGGCAGCCGATCTGTGACGAGAATCCGAGATCAGCGATACCGGCATCACCGGACGATGTATTGAGCAGACGATTACGAGATATCTCGGCGCGTGTAACGGATACAACAGCAATCCCGTTCTTTTGCGTTGCATCCCTAATTCCGAAAACTGAATTGTCGCGTACTGATACGGACGCGCCATAACCAACGGCAATTCCGTGTGCCGATGCGGTTTCGGAAATCGAAGAAACGACATTTCCTTCAATGACAGAATTCTCTCCAAAGACCAGCGTAATGCCTGTGGACTGGCTATCCATCTCGCCGGGCCCGGCATTGGTAACATGGTTGTTGCGGATCACACTGTCTTTGCCGACCACAAACAATCCGCGATAGTTGCTGTTGTTGGCGCGGATGTTCTCGATTGTGTAGCGCTCTGCAAGCAGACCGCCGAGCAACACCGCTGTCGAAAAACCTTCGACATGACCGTTTCTAACAGTCACATTCTGCGCGTGGAACGCCACGATTCCATTCATCCGGTTTGACGGGCCGGCAATGTCGTTCGTGAGCGAAAAACCGTTGAGATCCACGGTCACATTGTGGGCTTCTATCTCGATAGCGCCAGCCAGAAAACTGGGCGCGGGATCGGTCGTGTTCACCAGATTTTGCTTCAGGCAATATTTTCCAGGCATGGTGATCGTAAACGGCACACTGTTAATCTCGGTGCAGATCGTGACCTCGGCCCGCGCCAGGGAAAAAGTCAGAATAATAATAAAAAATGTTAAAATTCTTATGGAATTTAGCATATCTATCTCTTTTTTAAGTTAAACCCGCATTATCCGAAATAATGTTATCATGAATTCAGTGTTTCACATAGTGTTATTCTTTTCTGTAGTCAAATAATTATGGAAGATTTGCAATGGCGTACCGAATTACACAAACCAAAGGGCAGCCTTACGCCAATTTGGCCTGTGTGTGCGGCCATGACGCCTCGCTCCCCACCCGGTCTAAGCCGATAATTCCGCGCCAAATCCTCCAGCCTTCTTGCCACTTCCGGTCAGCGGCTCGTCTCCCAAATCCAGATAGCTGGATGATGGCGGCAGACTTGCCGGGCGCTGATCTTTTTTCGTCAGCCTGTAGACGAGGATCAGTTTCAACGCCACCAGCGGCGTGATGAAGGGCAACACCACCATCAATGTCTTCAACCAGATCGGCGAGTGGATATAGATTTCGGCAAGTGTATGCATGTGTTTTCCCTTCTTCTCGGAGTGCCGCCCAATTCTCCGTCGTCATCCTCGGACCGGCGTAGCCGTGATCCGAGGACCCATTCCGTGATGTTTCAGTAGATAGAGCCGGACCCTTTGGGCATTTGCCGGGCCAAAACGGTATGGATCCTCGGGTCTTGCGGCATTTGCTACGCAATTGCCTGTCGACCGGCGGCGGCGCTGTGCTTGCCTTGGTCAAGCCCGAGGATGACGAAGAAAGAGTGGCCCGTTCAGTGGAAAAACAAATCATTCAAAATACTCCCCAATTTGGCGTTTATCCACTCTCCCCCCCTTGATTGGGAGATGTCACCGGAGACAACAGAGTGGGAACTCGTGCGCTCCGTTTTAGCAGCCATACCCCCTCTGCCCGCTGCACGTACTAAGCGCAGCGTGTTCAAGACAAAAACGGCCACCGGTTTTCGACCAGCAGCCGGGGGTGAAGCCCGTCATTGCGAAAAGCCAACGATTTGGCTTTTCGAGGGCTGAACGCATTGAGCCACAGCGAAAGGG
>JBPCWJ010000022.1:0-5370 GCA_051009635.1 Rhizobiaceae bacterium | reverse complement strand
TCCTGAAAAACCTCGCGCCGGCGTCGTCGGACTTGGTCAAATGGGTGCTGGAATCGCCCGAAATCTTGATAAATCCGGGATGCTTTCCTGTGCGTTTGATCTACGCCCGGAGGTATTTTCTCAGATTGGATTTTCCGATGCAGTCAAGGAGATTCCCCTTGGAGAAATGTATTTGCATTGCGAGCTCATACTTTTTGCAGTTCCATCAACCAACGATATAAAGGATACCATTGAAGGTGCAAATAAGCTGCAAGGCAAAATACTGATTGATCTGACAACATCTGATCCTCAGGAAAGCGCGGCACTTGCCACAAAGCTTGCGAATGATGGAGTACACTTTCTCGACGCGGCAATGACCGGCGGAGCAGCGGGTGCGGATGCCGGAAATCTAACCTTAATGATTGGCGGTAAGGACGAAGTTGTTAATGCCTGTGAACCTGTGTTGAGAGTAATCTCAAAAAACCGGTTTCATCTCGGTTCGGCAGGGTCCGGTCACGCAATGAAGCTAATTCACAATATGATCCTGCACACGAATTTTCTAGCAAATTGCGAAGGATTGCAGCTTGCAAGAAAAGCGGGGATTGACCTGGGTGAAGCGGTCGCTGTGCTCAATGCCGGCAATGCCCGCAGTTTTGTCAGTGAAGTGCGGTTTCCGCGGGATATATTGAATGGGTCGATGAATGGTCGTTCCAAAATTTCAAATCTGGAAAAGGATCTTGGTCTTGCCGTTGAATTTGCCGAGAGGTCGGGAGCAATGACTCCGTTTGGTACTTTGACAAGGGATGTGTTGGGCGAGGCCGTCGAAGGAGGTCAGGGTGATCGTGATTTTACCCATCTTTTCCCTGAGTATGAGGTACTGATCAATCAACTGGGCAGAAACAGATGAGCGAAACATATGGCGTGTTCGGTCTAGGTCTGATTGGCATCGCGGTCGCCGGTCGTCTTTTAGGCAAAGGTGAGAAGGTAGTTGGTTTCGATCCCGCTCCGGAGCGGATGAAGCTGCTTGGGGAAGCAGGAGGGGAGCCAGTCGATGTAGATGCGGTCTGGTCCAGAGCACAGACGATTATTGTCGCTGTATTTGATACTGATCAGCTCGCCGCTCTCATAGAGGACGCACGAGATTTGGAAGAGTCAAAGCTTGTTGTACTGAGTACCTGTGATCCTGACCGCATGGCCGCCATCGCTGAATTAGCAGTTGCCCGTAATATCGAATTGGTTGAAGCGCCGCTTTCGGGAACAAGTCAGCAGCTTGCCAGAGGCGATGCGGTGTTTCTGACAGGCGGAAACAGCGAAACCGTCGCCAGGCTCGATCCGTTATTTTCAATGCTTGGCAAGGCCCATCACTATGTTGGCAAAATCGGAAACGGAAATCGGACGAAGCTCGCGATCAACCTGATATTGGGTCTCAACCGGGCCGCGCTGGCTGAAGGGCTGGTATTTGCTGAGCGTCTTGGTCTGGAGCCTGAGAACTTCCTGAAACTGGCGCAAGGCTCGGCGGCCAGTTCGGCGGTGATGGATACCAAGGGGCGGCTAATGGTTTCTAGAAACTTCAAGGCGCAGGGCCGGATATCCCAATCGCTCAAGGATTTTTTGCTCATTCTCCAAGCTGCCGAGTCAAAGCAGCAAAACCTTCCTTTCGCACAAACCTACATGTCGATGATGGAAGATTGTGTTGTCAATGGCGAAGAAGATTTGGACAACTCAGCCATAATTAATGCACTGGTCAGGGCTAGGATCACGGTTTGATCCTCAACCACGATCCGTCAGCAGCTGCCTTGAGATGATCACGCGCATGATTTCATTTGTGCCTTCAAGAATTTGGTGTACGCGCAGATCACGGACAATTTTCTCTATTCCGTAATCAGCCAGATATCCGTATCCTCCGTGAAGTTGGAGCGCATCATTTGCGACTTCAAAAGCCTTGTCGGTGACAAATGCCTTGGCCATGGCACAATGCTTGGTAGCATCCGGTTCATCATTATCCAATTTCCAGGCAGCTTGCCGCAAGAATATACGTGCAGCCTGCAATTTGATTTCCATGTCTGCCAGACGAAATTGCAAGGCCTGAAACTGGTCGATGGATTTTCCGAAAGCCTTGCGTTCGCCCATGTAGGCAAGCGCTGCGTCCAGTGCTGCCTGCGCTCCACCGAGAGCAGATGCCGCAATGTTCAGTCTTCCACCATCCAGACCTGCCATTGCGTAGGTAAAGCCTCGTCCTTCCTCTCCAACCAGATTTCCAGATGGTATCGGGCAATCATCAAACTGAACCTGTGCGGTTGGTTGCGCCCTCCAGCCCATCTTCTGCTCAAGGGCGCCAAATGAGAGGCCGTCAGAACCCGCTTCCACCAAGACAGCTGAAATTCCCCCGGGTCCTTCATCGCCAGTCCGGACCATTGAAAGATAGACATCTGAATAGTTTCCGCCAGAAATAAAAGCCTTTGTACCGTTTAACCGATATCCTTCATTTGTCCGTTTTGCAGTTGTCCGAAGTGCTGCGGCATCCGAGCCGGAGCCCGGTTCAGTCAGGCAATAGGAGTAGAACTTTTTGAGGCTGCAAAGGTCAGGCAGCCATATTTCCTTTGTTTCGGACGAGCCGAATTTATCAATCATCCCGCCACACATGTTATGGATCGACAACATGGAGGCCACGGCCGGGCAGGACATGGAAAGCGCTTCAAAAACCAGCGTTGCATCCAGCCGGCTTAGCCCGGAGCCGCCATAATCTTCGGAGACGTAAATGCCTCCCAGACCCAGTTCTGCTACCTTGGCCCAAAGTTCCTTTGGAATGGTGCCTGCCTGCTCCCACTCGCTGGCAAAAGGCGCGATATGTTCCTGGCCAAATGCATGAGCCATTTCGAATATTGTTGTTTGTTCCTCTGTGGCAGCAAAATCCATGAATTTGACCTTTCGATAGATATTCAGGCAAGGATTGCTTCTGCCCAACTTAGCAGGTGCAGACGTTAAACCTTTAATCCATAAAGGCGCACTGCGTTTTGAGCAAACACCTTGTCAAATGCTTCCGGCGCCAGCTTGCGGACCAGAGTTTCTGCTGATGAAAATACAGACCGGTAATCACCCGCTAGGTTACAGACCGGCCAGTCAGAACCAAACAATAGCCGGTCGGTACCGAATGATTTGATTACATGTGCAACATAAGGTTCCAAATCTTCGACGGTCCAGTTTTTCCAATCTGCTTCCGTGACCATGCCTGAAATCTTGCACCATACGTTGTTGAAACCGGCAAGCTCTGTCATCAAATCCTGCCAGGGCTGCATTTCTCCTTCGGCGATGCGTGGCTTGGAAATATGATCCATTACGAAGGTAACCTGTGGATTGGCAGCAACCAGTTTCAGGCTGGCGGGCAATTCACGTTCACGGGTAAGGAGATCATAAACCAGGCCGGCTCTGCCAACAGCAGCGACACCATTGATCACATCAGGCCGGGCTGCCCAATCGGGATTTTCTTCATCATGGATTTGGTGTCGAATTCCAACCAGATACTTGCCACCGGGTCCGGATTTCAGATTGGCCAGAACGATATCAATATCCGGATCAGTCAAATCAGCCCAGCCAACAACACCAGCGACAAAATCCGTGTCAGCGGCTGTTTGCAGGAATTCCCGGGTTTCATCAAGGCTTGGAATGGTCTGGACTATAACCGTGTGGGCGATGCCAACTCGATTAATCAGCGGTCTCAGATCTTCAGGCGATTTTGAAACACGAATGGGTGAGAGAATTTCTGCATCCATCCAATAGTAGTCCCGTCGTGACGGATCCCAAAAGTGATGATGTGAATCTACCCATTTCATTACACTATCCTTTTTTGTGGCAGTTATCCCGGATAACGGGAATAGTGCGTCCCTGACCGATATGACCGCCTGGTCTCCAGCATATTGGCGAGTTTGCGCTCTCGCGGCAAGCAGTCATTCGTTGCATTCATATCGTGTCGATGAATGCGATTTAGCACCGTACAACCAACATAAATTGGTTAACCAATTTTAACAAAAATAATTTATGGCTATCTCATATTTACAGGCGTCCTTATGTTTGGCATAAACAAATGCGTATCAATAGCTTGGTTATTGGTAGATGTTGAAGTGCCCTTGATTGCTTGCCGAGCCATAAATTGGTCAACCAATACTGTAGATATCGTCTGCAAGAGGAATATGGTGGACGAAATGGACTCAGATCGAAACCGATGTTGTGGATTTCCATAATCATTGTAGGCAATCAAATTATACATTAGAAAAAACTAACATTGGAGATTACCGCAAGATGTCCTTTGCAGCGACCCAGCGCCTGACAACACAAGGTGCCAAAACCATGTTGGCGGCAGCGATTGCCAAGGCTGAGGAGTTTGGCATTGCCGCAACAGTTGCAATTGTCGATGCAGGGGGACATTTGCTGGTCCTGGAACGAATGGATGGAGGGCGCTTTCATACGATCCATTCATCGACAACCAAGGCGGTATCCTCGGCATCCAACAAGCGTCCGACAACGACAAAGGGTGCGCAGGGCCAGGACCTTGATACATTGCATGCCATTGGTCTTTCGCTTGCCGCGGGTGCACATCGCTGGACCGCAATGGAAGGCGGATTTCCAATAATAATCGAAGGCGAATGCCTGGGAGGAATTGGGGTAAGCGGGGGTGATTGGGAACAAGATGAATCCATCGCGAAAGCGGCGGTTTCTGCTGTAGGGGCGTCTTTATAAAGAAAACTCAAAAAGTCTCGGGAGGATGACTATGAAGTTTCCATACAAATCGATAGCAGGTGCAATTGCGCTGGGATTGTTATCAACACCGGCATTTGCTTTCCCTGATGGACCTGTGGAATTTGTGATTCCCTTCGGTGCCGGTGGTGGTGCCGATATTGAAGGCAGATTGCTTGCAAAGGAGATGTCCAGCATACTTGGCGTGCCATTTGTGCCTGTGAACAAGCCAGGTGGCGGTGGTGCGATCACCTATACCTACATCACCAATGCCAAGCCGGATGGGCATACGGTTGCGTGGAACTCGACTTCAGTACTTACCACCACCAATCTGGGAAATACCGAATTCGAATATGATGCAATGGATCATATCGGACGGGTTGAATTCCAGCCGCAGCCCTTTGTGGTCAAGGGGGATGCAAAGTGGAACACATTTGCCGAGTTTATTGAAGATTGTAAAGCAGCGCCAAACACTCTGAAGGTCGCCAATTCCGGTACTGGCAGCTCGACTCATGCAGCAGCAATCATGCTGATGAATGCTGCCGGTTGTGAAGTCGTGCATCTGCCCAAAGGCATCAAGGGGCGTAACAAGTCGGTACTCAATGGTGAAGCCGATGCGATGATTGCACCCCTGACCGGCGCGGTGAACCTGACAAATGC